>JBGVIE010000010.1:0-5044 GCA_045122895.1 Lachnospiraceae bacterium | reverse complement strand
ATCCTGAATTGTCATACCTGCATTGAGTACGGTATGCTGGTCCAGATATCCCACACGAACATTCTTTGACCATTCAACTTTTCCCTCGTCAGGCTGAAGCTTTCCTGTCACTATGTTCATAAATGTAGATTTACCTTCTCCGTTTGCTCCTACAAGTCCAATATGTTCTCCCTTTAATAATCTGAAGGACACATTATTAAAAATAGCTCTGTCTCCAAATCCATGGCTTAAATTTGTTACGTTTAAAATCATCTCTTCACTCCATATATATTCATTATTTGGTAACTGTTCAGAGCTAAGCATATTCTTACATTTAAACGTGATGAATGCTTGCATTCGTGAACGTTTAAATGTAAAAATATATTTGGCGGATACGCCACACCGAGAAAACGACAGTTTTCGAGGTTGGCTCTGAACAGTTACATTATTTGTTATTATCAGGTGCCTGTGTAGTGGTTGTCGTATTTGTAACCGTAGTTGACTTGATTACAGTATTAAGCTTAAGTGCTGCAAAAGTCGCAAACATAATAATAATGGTTGCAAATACCACTATCAAAGTATTTAATATCTTATCAATTCTCTCTTCTCTGTCGGGATTAAGCATGTCGTCAATCTCTTCTGTATCCATAATTTCGATTTCAAAATCGTCATCTTCATCCTCATAGCGGTCACCATCGTAATCCTCTTCTTCATATTCTTCTTCATATTCTTCTTCGTCATATTCTTCCTCGCCGTACTCTTCTGTATCACCTTCTTCCGAATACGCTGAAGCATTATCTAATTCTTCTAAGTCTTCGAACACAATATCATCCTCATTGTATTCGTCTTCCCTTAATTCCTCTTTACTCATATGTATCCTCAATTCTATATTATTTTAATGTTAATGCGTGCATAACATCACTGCTTTTCTACAATGAATAATTTCTTATCAATAATCATAATAGCAACCAGGCAAATTGCAATTACCAATGTGGTGCTTATAATTGATACCAAAATTTCATTTGTTGCAAACTTAATTGCAATTTTAACTGAATACTGCATTGTCCTGAACGGAATATAGTGTAATAGCATTATGGCCAGAGAATTTTTTCCCAGATATCTGAATAATCCCATATATTTTTCCAGAGAATAAGACAACATAATAATTCCGACCGTTCCCATAATCGACACTATATAAAATACAACAATATCACTAATGAGGAATAGATGTAGATTAACAGATAATTCAGTATAATCAACTATAATTCCTACGCCCACCATAATTGAAATTCCCAATACAAAACTAATCCATCTGTTTATTCTCTTAAATAAATTTAATTTGCAAAACAAATAGCCTAATATAATCATTACCATACTTGGTGCAAATCTTCCAACTGTAATAAACACATAATTATTGATATATTTTTGATATATTTCGGCATTCCTTATGTATATTGAAAATGCAGCTATTGCCAGCATAACCAGGAAAAATAAAACATCTGCATTTAGTTTTGTTTTACGAAAAATGTTATACAATAACAGCATTGCAAGTTCTCCAAGAAACAATGCTCCCAAAAACCAGATTGGTGCTATCCCCCTTAGGGTAGCTGTTGCATACAATCTTTCCACAAATACTTCTTTAGTTGGATTTAAAAAGAATATGTAAATAATGCTCCATACAAAATATACTCCCAGAAGTCGTGTAACTATCCGTTTAACCTCTTTCCACAAGTTAAATTCATCCTGTATTTTTTTTAATTTTACACCTAAACAGAACCCGCTTAATATAAAAAATAGTGGCATATGAAAAGCATATATATAATCTTTAATCCACATTATTCCTGTCAATTCCCTGGTATTCAGAATGATATGGGCATATACTACTAATAATATACCTAACCCTTTTGAAACATCTATATATCCTTCTCTCTGATTACTCTGCTTCATCATCTAATATTCATCCTTTGTTCAACTATCTGACCTATACAATTCTATATACTCTTACAATCATACATAACACAAGAAATTTTATCAAAAATTTTCTTCAATGTAAAGAAAAGAAACAGAATCATTAGACCCTGTTTCTCTCAAAATAAATTATAGGATTGAATTTTACATTATTTCTTTGTGATATAACCTTTAGCTTTTAATAACTCTGCGCAAAGTACAGCACCACCTGCTGCTCCACGAACTGTGTTATGTGATAAACCAACAAACTTGTAATCATATACTGAATCTTCTCTGAGACGTCCGATTGAGATACCCATACCTTTTTCGTAATCAACATCCATAGATACCTGTGGACGGTTATCTTCTTCAAGGTACTGAATAAACTGCTTTGGAGCACTTGGAAGTTCTAATTCCTGTGGAAGTCCTCTAAATTCAACTAACTTCTTAATTAACTCTTCCTTTGAAGGTTTCTTCTTGAACTTAACAAACACAGCTGCTGTATGTCCGTTTAAAACAGGAACTCTGATACACTGTGTTGTGATTACCATAGAATCTGCTTTCTTGATTACTCCATCTTCAATCTTACCCCAGAGTCTGAGTGGCTCCTGCTCGCTCTTCTCTTCTTCACCACCTATAAATGGGATAATATTTCCCTCCATTTCAGGCCAGTCCTTGAATGTCTTACCTGCACCTGAAATTGCCTGATATGTTGTAGCTACTACCTCATATGGTTCAAACTCTTTCCATGCTGTAAGTACAGGTGCATATGACTGAATTGAACAGTTAGGCTTAACTGCTACGAAACCTCTTGTTGTTCCGAGACGTTTCTTCTGAAATTCAATAACATCGAAATGTTCAGGATTGATTTCAGGTACTACCATAGGAACATCCGGTGTCCATCTATGTGCGCTATTGTTAGATACAACTGGAGTCTCTGTCTTTGCGTAAGCTTCTTCGATTGCCTTGATTTCGTCCTTTGTCATATCAACTGCGCTAAATACAAAATCAACTTCTGCTGCAACCTTTTCAACTTCGTTAACATTAAGAACTACAAGCTTCTTAACTGCTTCCGGCATTGGAGTTGTCATTTTCCATCTGTCACCAACTGCTTCTTCATATGTCTTACCAGCTGAACGTGGGCTTGCAGCTAATGTTGTAACTTCAAACCATGGATGATTCTCAAGAAGAGATATAAATCTCTGTCCTACCATACCTGTTGCACCTAATATACCTACTCTTAATTTCTGACTCATAACTTCTTACCTCACAATAATAATTTGTTCTGTCTTTATCTTGTCCGTCTGTTACGAACATCTGTCTTTGACAAAAACTACTATACCATAGATTTATAAAAATGCAACCACTTTTTTTGATTTTTTGTAAGAATACAAAAAAAGAAATAGCATAATTATCAAAAAAGTCCTGAGTCAATCGACTCAGGACTTTTTAAGCTTCCAGCCAGAATTGAACTGGCAACTGGACATTACGAGTGACCTGTTATACCATTTAACTATGAAAGCAATCCAAAAGCATTATACACCTTTTTTTTAATAAATGCAATAAGATGTAACTTTTATTTTTTTCTTACATACACTATTACATACAACTAATAAAGAGGTATGTACATGCAAGACATTCTTACACTAAACCACATCAGTCACACGTACCACAGCCTCTTAGGCGAGACTAAAACCCTATCCGATATCTGCCTTTCTATTAAAGACGGTGAATTCATATCAATTGTTGGTCCGTCAGGTTGTGGTAAATCCACTCTTTTATCAATTATGGCAGGACTTATTACTCCCTCTTACGGAAGGCTCACCTTCCACGGAACGAATATGGGATATATGTTCCAAAAAGATTTGTTATTTGAATGGAGATCAATATACAAGAATGCTGTCCTCGGTCTTGAAATCGAACACAAAATGCTTCCTGAATACCTTAACCGGATTGATTCACTTTTAAAAAAATATGGTCTCTACGAATTCAAAGACAAAAAGCCCTCCCAACTATCAGGAGGTATGAGACAGCGTGCAGCGCTGATAAGAACACTTGCACTAAATCCTGACCTTCTTTTACTGGATGAACCTTTCTCCGCACTAGATTACCAGACAAGACTTACCGTATGTGATGACATATATAAAATTATAAAAAAAGAGCATAAGACTGCTGTTCTTGTAACACATGATATCTCAGAAGCTGTCTCTATAGGTGGAAGAATTGTTATTCTCACTGACAGACCGGGTACAATCAAATCAATTTATGAAATCAACTATGATGATATTTATAACTCTCCTGCTCTTGCAAGAACATCTCCTGATTTCACAACACACTTTAACAATATATGGAAGGAGATTCAGCATGAAATATAACAATGTAAGCAAAGAACAGCTTCTCTATCTGAAGAGGCATCAGAGAAACAGATATATAGTTGTATTTTGCCAGTTTCTTCTGGGAATCGCATTTTTATCCTGGTGGGAGATTGCTACAAGATTTGAAAAAATAAATCCATTTATTTTTTCCAGTCCTTCAAGAATATTCAAGCTTACTATTTCTATGATTAAAGATAAAAGTTTATTTGTTCACCTTGGTGTAACCATATTTGAGACACTTATCAGTTTTTTTCTTATTATGGTAATAGGATTAATCATAGCTGTCATTCTATGGTATACAAAAACACTTTCAGACATTTTGGAACCATATCTTGTTATGCTTGGAAGCCTTCCAAAAACTGCTCTTGCTCCGGTATTAATCGTATGGCTTGGAAACAATTTAAAGACTATCATCGTAGCTGCTGTATCTGTTGCTGTATTTGGAACTATCATCACACTTCATCAGAATTTTAGAGAAACGCCACCAGATATGATTCTTCTGATTACCACACTTGGCGGAACAAAAAAGGATGTGCTTACAAAAGTCATATTGCCTTCTTCTCTTCCATTAATCATAAGCACCTCAAAAGTCAATATTGGACTCTCTCTTGTAGGCGTGATTATAGGAGAATTTCTTGCTTCAAACAGAGGGCTTGGTTATCTTATCATCTATGGAAGTCAGGTATTTAAGTTAGACCTTGTTATAATGTCTATTATACTGTTATGTATATTGTCAATCTGTC
>JBGVIE010000009.1:0-20937 GCA_045122895.1 Lachnospiraceae bacterium | reverse complement strand
AATATCCTCAACAGCCTTTTTAATATCTGAATTTATTCTTACTTGAAAAGTTGAATCCTTTGGTGCAATAGCAACATTCAAATTTGTATCCATAAAACATACCTCCTCACCTTTTTCTATATCATAGCACTTTTCCTTATTTTGTGTCAATACATTGTCATTACAAACATAATTATGATATATACTTTCTATGTGACAACTTCACATTGTTTTGATTTACCATAGCATATCTAAGAGTTGTATCTATCTGCTGTAAAAAGCAAACAAAAACATACATTTTTCGGCAGTTAATTTCCAGCACTTTTCGGCAGTCAAAAACCAGCACTTTCATAACCGCTTATATATCCCGGGGATTTCTCCCCGGGTTTTGTATTGCTATTTTTAGTTGAATGGCAATTCTTCTGGTATAGCCATTTCCCTCAACCAATCTGGTGCCTCTGAAGCACCAGATATATCGTATTCTACAGGCTCGTCATCCCATCCATAATAAGCAAGGGCAAATCGTCTTGCATCTTCAGGATCCATGTCTTTTGTATGTTGTCTGATATATTCCTCATCTCGATAGACTGTTAAGAAATCCACTGGTACTTGTCCATCGCTCCATGCTTCACTTGAATTTTCATAGACACTATTTCCATCTTTCACCCATTCACGCAGAGCTCTTTGTTCCTTTTTTGTCATGGGAGTGGTTTTTATGTATTCTTTGTATTGTTTCTCTAAAAAACGTAAAACAACAAAAGCAGGGCAGCCGCCCTGCTTTCTTTATATCTTCCACATAATATTGATTGCTTTTGTATCTTCATCAAGAATAATCTTATCTATAAACTGATTAACAATGTATTTCTTTTCTTCCGTTGTTAAGTCGGCATAGATTAGTTCTTTCATCTTCAAATGATTTTCTCCATTAAAATGTTCAATCTGTAAATCATCTGCAATATCGTGGTTCATTTGTAAGTCTAATTCTAAAGCATTTATTCGTTTTTGAATTTTCTCTATTTCGTTGATGGTTGCTTTGGCAAGCAAATCGGAAGTAGAAGATAATTCTAAAAGTGCGGTTAATCGTTCGGTTAAATCTTCGATTTCCTTATATTTCTTTGCACGGATAGACCTTTTCTTTGCTAGAGTTTTCTTGATATCGTCTAATTGCTTTTGAATTTCAACGCCCACCGTTTCTTGAATATCATAGAAATTGAAGTCCTTGAATTTATGGTTGCATATATGCAGACTTCGATTAGAATAACAATCGAGGTAAGGTCTGCCAGTTGTGGACTTGCTATAAGACTTAATCGCATAACCACAAGAACATTTTAATTTCCCACCGAGTTCCTGCAGAACCCCCATTTTATTAGAACTTGTTATCTGTTCATTCGTTGCCAGTCGGTTCATAATATTGATGTAAGTGCTACTTTCGATAACTGGCTTAAAGTTTGTTAAATAAACAGATTGTTCTTTCAAGTCAGCGTATGACCTAATATTTGCGTTCCCTATTCTTTTGCCTACGATATGGCAACTCGTTGCCCCAGTCCATTCGCTTTCTTCATTTAGGAATTTTATCCCTTTCAGTTTTAGAAACTTGTAAAGTTTGTTATCGGCTTGAACATATACTGTTGATTGTAAGATTTTGGATATCGTTGAACTGTCCCACGCCCCATTTTTACGTCGGCTTTTATATCCACTCTCGGATAAGAATTTGGCAACTTTTCCAAGCGACATATTGATTTCTTCATAGTACAATCGATAAATAAGTTTAACAATTGCCATTTCCTTTTCATCTACAATCAAGGTAGGGGTATTTGAATCATTTCGTCCATTCTTAAAACCAAATGGAGCAGGGCCGCCAGCCCAAGAACCTTTGGTAGCAGTGCGATAGTAGTAATTATCTTTAACACGCTTTCGAATATTGTCACGTTCCATTTGTGCAAAAACAGCAAGTATTCCCATCATCCCCTCACCAATAGAGGTGGTAGTGTCAAAATCTTCTGTCGCACTTACTATTTGACATTTGTAATCTTTCATCATTTCCCATAAATCATAAAAGTCTTTAATGTTTCGACTTATACGGTCTATCTTATAAACGACTACTTTTTTTACTTTATTAGATTTAATATCATCAATAAGTCGTTTTAATTCTGGACGATTAGTATTTTTCCCAGAATATCCTTTGTCCTGATATACCTCATATTTTTCATTAACATTTAATTTAGACAAACATTCTTCAATTTGTCCTTCTATCGACAAACTGTCCTTCTTGTCTAACGATTGTCTTGCGTAGATTGCATTCATTCCGATACCTCTCTATTGTTTTCTTGGTGCGATAATATAATATAATCTTATCTTCTGTTGAAATACCTTTGAAATGATTGATAACTTTCATAATTCCTTTTGCTATTATTTTAGTTATCATATCTATATTACATTATCTTTACCTTTATGTCTAATATATCCACATCCCACTGTATCGGATAGTAATCCATCTCATTTACAATTTCTATTAAATTGTTGTTGTAGTCACCATATGGCGGTCTGAACAGATTCATCTCTCTCCCAGTCAATTCTTTTACCCTGTTATGTACATCCTCTATTTCCTTTATACACTCTTTCTTTGACAGCTTTGACATCTGTTTATGATGCTCACTGTGATTTGCGAGGTCGTGACCGGCTGCTGCTATCTGTTTAACATCATCAGGATACGCATCAACCCATCCTCCTGTCATAAAAAAAGTAACCTTCACATTTTCTTTTTTTAATATGTCAAGTATTTCCTTCGTATCTTCATTGCCCCATGCAGCATCAAAAGAAAGAGCTACTTTCTTGTCAGTTGTATCTACGCAGTATATTGGAAGTTGTCTCTTTGAACTTTCAACATTTGTCGCTACGCTAGATTTCCTGTCATAGAAAATAGCTCCTATTAATGCAATACTAAGCACCATTATGCATATGCATAAACGCCTTATATTCACTTTAATTACCACCATATCTTTTTATATAGCATATGATGTTATGTAAAAAATTATGTACCTATGATATTCTTGTATTCTTCTTGTGGTTCTTGTTTACTAATACACCAACCACTGCAATACCAATAATACCTACTACCCACATAACTGCAGCACCTTTATTGTTCTTCTTAGTCTGTTTTCTTGTACCAATCTGTGAAGCTGCCTTTGAAGATTCAATTTCTTCCTCTGTGAGTACTCTTCCGCCCGGCCATCCCGGCTGTGGCTCCTTGTAAATCGCTGAACGGTATCCTGCACCAAGACCATCAGCATTTGATTCTACTTCTGACTTTGTAGCAATAGTAATCCAATATGTACCTCCCGGCTGAATTACTTCTGAATCACCTGTCTGGTCTGCGTTTCCATCGCTGAAGATAAACTTGATGGCTTCGTCTGTCTTAACATCATATTCATACCAATTGTCATCAAACTTCTTCATCTTCTCACCAGGAAACTGTCCTGAGAAAACATTCCTACCTGCTTCTGTCCATGCCCATAAGTATACTTCTTTCCACTCTTTATCATTTCTAAAGTAAATCTTGATATCCTTCTTCTCAGCCTCAAGTGACTCAGCCTCTTTCTTATATGCCTTATAAGAAGCTACACAATCTTCTCTGTTCTTGAAACCTTCTGCTTTAGAACCTGTCGAATCAGGATCTGACCCCTTTTCTTCCTTTGCGTAGAAGTACATCTCTTCTGTACCACTCTCTATTGTTATATCTTCTGTCTGGTTCATTTCGCCCCATTCACCATTGTAGAATAAGCACTTTATCTCTCCCATTGATGAATCAAATGTAAATTTATACCAACCCTTCTTGTCTGTCTGTTCCATCTCAGTCTTCTCAGGAGCATTTGAATTCTCACTCCATGAGTACACACAAACCTTGTCCCAGTTTAGTGAATTGTAGAAATATACAGTAGTCCCCTCACCATCAGCCTTAACCTTAGTGGTAGTTACAGTTAACATAGCCACCATCATTAATGCCAATACTAATAACTTTGTAATTCTTTTCATAATTACATTCATCCTTTCTTTACTTTATATGTATACCAACCACATTATAAGCATAAAATACTAATAAATTCAACAGTAAATTGTAAATATTTTATGAATTATTTATGTGACAATATTATTATGTCTGAAGATTATGCAGATTTTGTTATAGAAGATAAATTTATTAATCAATTTTCTCTAAACATTGCTGAACCATACTGTATTGAACGTGGTGAACTCTTTGCTTCGCTTTACACACCACTAATATATGCAAATCCTCTAAAAATATCTGATATACCATATTCTACTATTCCCAAACTCTATCGCACTATGGATACAACGGCGACAAGTGCCGTCGGCTCAGATTCCCTGACTAATTTTTCTTCCCTTAACTTAACAGGAGACAACGTTATAACAGCCTTTATAGATACAGGTATCGACTATACCCATCCTGCGTTTAGGGACGAAATAGGAAAAACAAGAATAATCGGAATCTGGGATCAGACAATTTCTTCTTCAAATAAGAATAATTCTCCAATTGATATTTCATATGGCTCATTTTTTTCATCGGAGGATATCAACAACGCTCTCTCATCGGATAATCCAAAACAGATTGTCCCGACAACTGACGAAACCGGACATGGAACAGCTGTTTGCGGGATATGCAGCGGCAGTTCTGTTCCTTCTGACAATTTTACAGGTATTGCAACAAATTCAAAAATTCTATTCGTCAAACTAAAAACTGCCAAGCAATATCTTCTTGATTTCTATATGACCGACAATAATTATAATTATTATCAGGAAACAGATATACTGAATGCAATAAGCTTTATAGACAGATTTGCCGCTTATGTAAAGCTTCCAATCGTTCTTGTATTTTCCCTTGGAACAACTAATTCTTCACATAGTGGTAATTCTCCTCTTGAGAGAACACTAAATCAGTTTAGCACCAATCTTTATCATATGGTGTGCATCCCTGCCGGAAATGAGGGAGATAAAAATACTCATTTCAGCCAGACAATCACCAGCGATAACAGTTACGTGGATGCTGAAATATCAAACCCTGACGAAGGTCAGAACATTTTTGTGGAATTGTGGGGAAAAACTCCCGAGATTTTTTCAGTTGCAATAATATCTCCATCAGGAGAAACTATACCAAGAATTCCTGCTAGAATAGGTCAATCGGAAACCTACTCTTTTCTGTTTGACAGAACAACTGTCACAGTAGAATATTCAGTTATTGAGACTCAGTCAGGAGATGAACTTATTCTCATAAAACTTAACAACGCATCTTTAGGAATTTGGAAAATCAGAGTGTACGGCACAAATGTATTATCCGGAAATTTCAACATATGGATTTCAAGTTCAAGCAAAAGCTCCGCTTATTTTTTGTCTCCGGATCCTTTTATTACTATTACATCCCCCGGCAATGCACTGTATCCACTTACCCTGGGCGCGTATAATCACTACACTAATTCTATTTATCCTCCATCAGGAAGAGGCTACACCACATCAGGTTATGTCAAACCTGAGCTTTTATCTCCCGGTGTAGACGTATTTGGTCCAAGCAGAAATGGCGGATATAAGAGCTACACCGGAACCAGCATTGCCTCGAGTGTAGCCGGAGGGGTTTGTGCTCAATTACTCGAATGGTCAGTCGTAAACAGACAAATTCCTGTACTTACAGGAATTTCTCTAAAGAACTATCTCATACGCGGTGCAATTCGCTTTGCAAACGAAAAGTATCCGAGTGAAACACTCGGATACGGTTTATTAAATGGATTTAATTCACTTATTATTCTTAGAGAAAGCTGATTTTACTGTCCTCTCATCTCAATAACAGGAACACCTTTGTTCTCGATATATTCTCTATTCAGCGTTACAGTTCCAATATTATCATCCTTTGGAATCTCATACATTATATCCAGCATAAAGTCCTCTATAATAGCGCGAAGAGCTCTGGCCCCTGTCTTTTTCTCCAGGGCTTTCTCTGCTATACATTCGATTGCACTATCATCAAATACAAGTCTGACCTCATCAAGCTCAAGAAGTCTTTGATACTGTTTCAAAATAGCATTCTTTGGCTCTTTCAAAATCTTGATAAGCATATCCTTTGTAAGTGCATCCAATGTATAAACAATCGGTAATCTTCCTAAGAATTCAGGTATCATTCCATATGTTCTTAAATCTTCTATTGTGACATTCTTTACAATATTCTCTTCCTCATCGTACTTATCCTTTAAATCAGCTTTAAAACCAATTGAGGATTCCTTGTTCATTCTCTGCTTAACAACTTCTTCAAGGTCAGGGAATGCACCGCCACAAATAAATAAAATATTTCTCGTATTAATCGTTGTGAGAGGAACCATCGCATTCTTGCTGTTAGCACCAACAGGAACCTCAACTTCACTTCCTTCAAGCAGCTTTAACAATCCCTGCTGAACGCTTTCGCCACTCACATCTCTATGGTTTGTGTCTTTTTTCTTGGCAATTTTATCAATTTCGTCTATAAATACTATGCCGCTTTCTGCCTTTTCAACATCATTGTCAGCCGCAGCCAAAAGCTTTGACAATACACTTTCAATGTCATCGCCGATATAACCTGCCTCTGTAAGAGAAGTAGCATCAGCTATTGCCAATGGCACATCTAATATTCTTGCAAGGGTCTTTACAAGATATGTCTTACCGGAGCCTGTAGGTCCAATCATGAGCATATTGGATTTCTCTATCTCAATTTCATCCATAGTATTAGTTGCCACTCTCTTATAATGATTGTAAACAGCAACTGATATTACCTTCTTGGCATACTCCTGACCAATTACGTATTCATCAAGTTTTTCTTTGATTTTGTGAGGTGCAGGAATATCTTCAAGCTTAATAATCGGCTCTGATTTCTCACCCGACTTCTTTTTCTTAATCTTTTGTCTTCCCGGTATGCCACCCTGTAAATCAGCAAGATTTATAAAGCTTATCTTTGGAGTTTTCTTAATCTCCTTATCCTCTACATCATCTTCTTCAGCTTCTTTTTCATTTTTGTCCTGCGGCTTTCCTAATATCATATTCATATACTCTGTCGGAATCATTGACTCCATATCTCCAAAATCAAAGTTTGATGAATTGATTGTATCAAAGCTTCTCTGAAGACAATCAGGACATATAGTTATATTTCCACCCATTTTTATCATCTTGCCCGCAATACTTTCCGGACGTCTGCACATATAACATATGCTTTCATATTCATCTTCTTTTTCTGTTATATTTCTATCTTCTGCCATCTGATTAATCCTCGCTTTTATTTTCTATAACAATATACCGGCAAACCGTTTAACATCTTAGGTCTGCTCTCTCCCTGAATAAGCGGTAGTGCATAATCTACAAATCCCTGTAAAATATCTGTACCATCTTCACTTATCCATTCCCTCGGAACAACCTTTTCCTGATTACATACTTCACTGCAATCAACTGTACCACAGGTAACTGTATAACCACTTCCCTCTCCACGAACAAAAGTAATCATTTTACCTGTTTCACCTTTGACAAAAGTCTTAACTCCATATGCTCCTGCCATAGTAGCTTCTTCAACATCTGTCTTTGAAGCAAGTACAGCCTTACATCTCTGATTGACGTTAAGCTCAACCGAACGACACTTCACTCCAAGTCTGTCTTTTATTACATTCTCAAGATACTTTCCACAGCCTGTAAGCATCTTATGTCCGAATGTATCTGTTCCTGCATCGCCTGTATATTCGCAAATAAACTTGCCGGTTGCATCCTTAATCCCCTCAGATACACACACTATTACGTTATTAGTATCTGCCAGTTTCTTCTCAACATCTTTTACAAATGTATCTACATCAAAATCCACTTCAGGAAGATAAATAAGTACCGGATTGTCTCCTACATATTTCCTGGCAAGAACACTCGCCGCTGTAATCCACCCTGCGTGCCTTCCCATAAGTTCAACTATTGTTACTGAATTTGTATCATAAACATTAGCATCAAGCACGATATCTCTTACTGTTGTAGCAACATATTTAGCTGCACTTCCAAATCCCGGTGAATGATCTGTATGTACCAGATCATTGTCGATAGTCTTTGGAACACCTATAATCTTAACATCACTTGCAATTCTTGCAGCATATGCTGAAAGCTTCGCAACAGTGTCCATCGAGTCATTTCCACCTATATATATAAAACATTTAATGTTATACTTTTCAAACTTATTGAAAATAATAGAATAAATTCCGTTAGAAAAATCTTCAGGCAACTTATATCTGCAAGAACCAAGATATGCTGCCGGGGTGTTCTTTAACAGTTCCAAATCATCACCAAGTTCGCTGACGATATCCATCATCTTATCATCTATAAAGCCCTGAATACCATTAATCATTCCATATATATGGTCAATTCCTTCTGTCATCATGGCTTCCTTAACTACTCCATACAAACTCGAATTAATTACTGTTGTGGGACCACCACTCTGTCCTACTACGATATTAACGTTCTTCTTCATTGATTTTCCTCCGTATAAGAAAGTTTGTTCAAACTTATAATACTTTATTTATAAAAAAAAATCAATCGAGTAAAATAATCTTTACCCGATTGATTTTTTATTATCTGCCAAATCCTTTTCCTGTAGTTTCCTCTTCTGTCTCCGACTTTTCCTGCAATGTTACTTTTATCTTTTCCTCCTTGTACTCTGTACCCCTTTCAGGGATTTTGACTGTGAGTTCCACTGTTTCACCTGCCTTGTAATACTGAAGCTTTTCTTTAAGCTGTTCTATTGTAGATACTTCTTCACCATCTATAGCAGTAATTACATATCCTTTTTCAAAACCGGCTTTATCTGCGGCTCCTCCTTCAGTTGTGCTGAATACATATACGCCCTCTGGAATTCCATAAACTTCAGATGCTGTCTCATCTACATCCTGCCCATTGATTCCAATGTAACCACGTTCATCTTCATCGACTTTCATCCTGGTCTCTTTGTTCATAAGCGTATCTATTATATCCTTAGCAGAAGAGATTGGAATAGCAAATCCCATTCCCTCAACACTGTCTGATGAATACTTTGCTGAATTGATTCCTATTACCTCACCATTGATATTGAGTAAAGCTCCACCACTGTTACCCGGATTAATTGCGGCGTCTGTCTGTAATAAAGTAAGTGTTGTTTTAGAATCCACCTCAACGTCTCTGTTAAGGGCACTTACAACACCTGTTGTAACTGACTGTCCGTTTCCAAGTGCATTACCTATGGCTATTGTAGGCTCTCCAAGTGTTATCTCATCTGAATCACCAAGCGTAGCTACTCTTATGGCATCTAATGTGTCATTGTCTATTGAGTCAAGTGGTATTGATACAACTGCAAGATCGTGCTTTGGATCAGTTCCCTTAACATACGCTGATACTGATTTCTCATCAATAAACTGAACTGATAATTCATCTGAATCTGCAACAACATGATTATTTGTTACAATCAATAATTCAGAATCACTTTTTCCAACGATTATTCCTGAACCTGCACCTTCCTGTGTGTATGAGCTGTCCTGACCAAACCAGAAAGAAAATCCTGTATCTACTATCTGCTTACTTGTAATAGCAACAATAGACGGCATAGAGTTCTCAACAACCTTAGACACATCTGTTACTACTGTTTGTTTTGTGACATTACTTGTAGTGGTAACAGGAACTGTTTTATCGCTGACTGTTGATACTTTAGTCTCTTTATCACTATCAACCAACCTTGATGCGACTTCGTTAACTCCAAACATTGTTCCACCTGCCACAAAACCAAAACAGCATGCAACTGCTATAGTTTTTAAAAATTTACCTTTTTTCTTAGGCTGTACTTTAGGCTCCTGTGGTACTTCATTGTAATAATTATTATCCATTTTTACTTCCTCCTTCTATATTAGCCAAAAATATACTTCATTGTTTCTTACACAATGAAGTATATTGTCTATTTGTGTTTAATTTGTGTTTAATAATTGTAAAATATGTGAAATAGTTAATCAGCTGCCATTGACTCATCCTCCGGAGTAAGCTTCGTAGCACAACCACTGTAATTAATTATATAATCACTTATCTCTTTAACAGTCTGTGTAGGTTCATAATTTTCATCATCGAACAAAAACTGATGCAGCTTTTTCACGTTATATTCAAGCCCGTTTGCCACGACATAACTCGCCCCATTTATTGTAGGACATGAAAGAGTGACAGGAAATCCTGCATTGCCTGTAATATTAAGCTCCAATACAGTTGGAACCAGATCCATTATCTCGTCAAATGTAAGACTTGTCATAAGTATTCTCTCCGAAGAAGTATTATAATTAAGAATACTGTTAACTACATTGATAATTTCTGATGTTCCAGCCTGCTTAGCTTTAGAAAACAACTGATTTAATACAAATCTTTGTCTTGCAGTTCTTCCAAGATCACCTACATAAGCATTGCCTTCTTCATCGTGATAAGTTACATATCTGATTCTGCAATATGCAGTTGCCTGCAGTCCGTCAAGATGAACATTTCCTGAACTCATAACATCCGGCGAATACATTCCTGTGATTTTTTTCGTCTCTGTCATATATCCATTGATATAGAATCTCTCGTCCTCTGTAATATTCACATCGATTCCGCCAAGTGCATCAATTATCTTAATAAGACCCGAGAAATTGACCACCACATAGTCTGTGATATCCAAATCCAGATTGGCATTTAGCATACTGATTGCACCTTCTGCTCCACCTTTGAAAAAGCCTGCATTTGCCTTTGTATATGAATAATTGCCGTCCTTATCAAATACCTTAAACATTGTATCCCTATATACAGACATCATCTTTACTTCTTTTGTCTTATTGTTAATACTTACGATAATGATTGTATCACTATGTGTAGCCGATTCAAATTCAGTTCCTCTCGAGTCTATACCGAATAATGCAATATTAGTAAATGACCCTTTTTCTTCATCCTCTTTTTTATCTTGTACACCTTCATTGATAACAACCTTGTCCTTATCAAAGTTCTTATCCATTACTTTATCTTCATAAGTATTCTTTGTACTGCAGCCAATTATCTGTCTGCCAACACTACACCCGGTTGCCTGTGCTAACATATCTTTTTTAAATCTTGTCTTCTCATCTTGTGAAAGCCCCTTATACCAGATATAAAAAATACCAAAAGCTATTATCGCAAGAATTATCAACGATTCAATTGTAAGTACTGCTATCTTTATTCTTCTCTTTGCTTTTTTCAATCTTTACGCCTCTCATTCATTCAGACTAATAAGCATTTTTGTTGATAAATCCCTTAAAAAATGTAAGGAATATGATTTTGAAATCAAAACCAAGTGTCCAGTTTTCTATATAATACAAGTCATATTCAATTCTTTTCTTAATAGATGTATCTCCTCTAAGCCCATTAACCTGAGCCCATCCTGTAAGTCCCGGTCTTACCTGATGTTTTACCATATATCTTGGAATTTCTTCTTTGAATTTCTCTACAAAAAACGGTCTTTCCGGTCTCGGTCCCACAAGACTCATATCTCCAAACAAAATATTAAACAACTGCGGAAGCTCATCAATACTGGTTCCTCTGATAATTCTTCCAACCTTTGTCACTCTTGCATCACCCTTGGTTGTCCATTTAGTCTTTTCATCTTTTGCTTCCTGAACTGCCATGGATCTGAACTTATACATCATAAACTTCTTATTATGAAGTCCAACCCGCTCCTGTTTGTATATAACCGGTCCCTTTGATGTGCATTTTACCAAAATAGCTGTTATCAGCATAATTGGTGAGGATAGGATTATTCCAACTATTGAACCGAATATGTCCACTATTCTTTTCACTATCGCATTAAATGTGTTTGTGAGTGGCACATATCTGATATTGATAACAGGTAATCCAAGTATATCCTCCGTATAAGGCTTTGTTGGAATTATGCTGTTATAGTCGGGAATAAACTTAGTATGAACACCTGATTTTTCACACAAATTAACGATTTCTTCAAGTCTGTCATAGTGTTCCAGACCAAGTGTTACCGCAATTTCATCTAATCTGTTCTCCGGTAAAATAACCAGAAGATTGTCCACTCTTCCAATTACCTTTACTCCCTTATACATCGTTCCTCTAGGAGTATCATCATCCAGAATACCTCTAACAACATATCCCCACTGCGGATTTGCGTTGATTCTGTCAATATATGCTTCTGCTGCACGACTATATCCCACAAGCAGAATATGCTTCAAATTAAAGCCTTTTCTTCTCATAGAGCGAAGAACTATTCGTATTATTGTCCTTGCAAGAAGCTCGTTAAATACATTCAGACACGAGAATACGAAAATCATGGTTCTCGAAAAATCCTGTTCTTTTAACAAATAAAGTGCAGTCAGGAACAACAGTGCTCCTATAGTATTTGCCTTTAGTATATTGCCAAACTCAAGTCTTCTTCCCTGCACACGTTTTGACGTGTACAGATGGAAGGCAACATACAAAATGATATACCCCGGCACCACAAAATATAATGCGGACATATATTTTGCAAAGGACATGGATTTAATACCACTTCCAAGAAAATTCATTCTGAACTTTAAGTACCAGGCTGCCCAGTATGAAAATGCGATTATAAACATATCAAGTACCAGGTGCAGACGATTAAAATATTTCTGATTATCTTTTATCATATCAATCCCTAATTTCTGTTCAATCTGTTAAGTGCACTGAATATAGCTCTGATAGAAGCTCTTGTAATGTTAGAGCTTGTACCAACACCATACGTTGCCCTTCCTGACTTATTATCAACTATCTGAACATACGCAGCAGCCTTCGCATGTGAATCTGTTCCCAGTGTATGTTCACTGTAATCCTTAATAGATATATCTATATCGCTCTTTTCACAAAGTGCTTTAATAATGGCAGCAAGCGGTCCGTTCCCCTCTGCCTTTGCATGCAATTCGTTACCTTCAAATTTGTAATTAAGCTCTGCAACAGAGTCTTCATCTTTATCTGTAATTTTGCAGCTTACAAATTCATATGGGTATTCAAGCTCTGTCTTGTATGTCAGGTATTCTGTTTTGAACTTATCCATAATTGTATCAGGTGCAACTTCACCATGCTCTTCCGCAATTTTTTGAATAACATCTGCGAATTCTTTATGCATCCCCTTTGGAAGCTTATATCCAAAATATTCATCCATTACGAATGCAACTCCGCCCTTACCTGACTGACTGTTAATCCTTACTATAGGTTCATATTCTCTACCTAAATCCATAGGATCGATTGGAAGATATGGAACCTCCCATGTATCAGGATGACGCTGTTTCATAGCCTTCATTCCCTTGTTGATAGCATCCTGATGAGAGCCTGAAAATGCTGTAAACACAAGCTTACCGGCATATGGATGTCTCATTCCAACCTCCATCTTACAGCATCTTTCGTATACATCAATTATCTCATTGATACAATCAAGCTCAAGTTCCGGATTAATACCCTGTGAGAACATATTGTATGCAATATTTAACACATCAACATTACCTGTTCTCTCACCGTTACCAAATAATGTTCCCTCTACTCTGTCTGCTCCTGCAAGTAGTGCAAGCTCAGCTGCCGCAACACCTGTACCTCTGTCATTGTGCGGATGTATACTGAGAATTATTGTCTCTCTGTTCTTAAAATGCGTATGCATCCACTCAATCTGGTCTGCATACACATTAGGTGTATTCATCTCCACCGTAGCAGGAAGGTTGAAAATAATCTTGTTATCAACTGTCGGCTGCCATTCATCCTGTACAGCACTACATACTTCAAGAGCATAATCAAGCTCTGTTCCCGTAAAGCTTTCAGGAGAATATTCTAATACGATTTCACCATCAAAGTCCTTAACATATTCTTTTACCATACGTGTTCCTTCAATGGCTATCTGCTTAATCTCATCCTTTTCTTTTCCAAATACAACATCTCTTTGAAGTGTTGACGTAGAATTATATATGTGCACAATTGCCTTTTTAACACCCTTTAACGCTTCAAAAGTCTTCTCAATAAGGTGTCTTCTGCACTGTACAAGTACCTGAATAACAACATCATCAGGTATAAGATTTCTGTCTACCAGTTCTCGTAAGAAATCATATTCTATCTGCGATGCTGAAGGAAATCCCACCTCGATTTCCTTAAAGCCAAGCTTAACTAAAAGATTAAACATTTCTATTTTTTCTTCTACCACCATCGGCTCAATCAATGACTGATTACCATCTCTAAGGTCTACACTACACCATACAGGTGCTTTTTCTATCTCCTTATCAGGCCATGTTCTCTGCGGAAAATCAACCACAGGTACTCTTTTATATTTTTTGTAATTCAACACTTTTTATTCCTCCACATTCCAATATTGCTTATTAGATGTCAAAAACAATATGATTTTCTTATTCAGCCTCTTGTGACTTTTTCCAAGTCTGAAACCGACAAACTTAAAGCCACTCTTAACTATCAGTTTTGGTATAAGATAAAAATATCCCTTTTTTAGCAATTTCCCACAATTATCAAGTACCATCTTAATGCCTTCTCCCTCCGAGATAATACCATCGTAAACCTCCGGATGTAATGCCTGTGATACACCATTGTCAAAATTTCTCCTAAGCTGTTCCATACAACTGTAATTATGAGAATGTACTACTTTTGCTTTTGAAGAATAATATACTATATCACCCTTGTCAATAGCTGTGTGTGCAAATATCATATCTTCATTGAATATTGCTCTGTTCACGAAACCACCATACCCGATAAACTTCTCTTTGTCATACATCGAGCATACATCTGAACAAAAATAATTCTTTATACCATATTGCTGTAATGTCTGTTTGCTCTTAATAATATCATAGCCCGGGTAATTATAGTCTCTTGTCAGTCTCTCAATTTTGTCACAGTCTTCTCTTGGAAGCTGCCTTGCATATACAACACACACCTGCTCATCTTCAAAAGGTACTAATAATTCCTTTGTAAGTTGCTTATTATATGGCATAGCGTCCTGAGTCATAAACATGACATAATCGCCACGTGATTCTCTTACTCCAAGATTTCTTGTAGCTCCATGATCAAATTCTTTCTTTTCTATGTGAATAACGCGTATTTTCTGTAAAAAATCGCCCTCCAAACCATTTAGAATTCTATCATCAAACAAAGCTATATCTGTGTTTATTATTATTACCTCATACACCGGTTGTTCCTGTACTGCCAGTTTTTTTAAAATCAAACCTAACTCTTTGCCCGGCTTGTAAGTTGGAATTATTACTGATATTTTTTTATTATGCATTCTTTACCTTCTCTACCAGCTCAACCATTCTTGACACATATTTATCACACATATCCTGTGTCTCTGCTTCTACCATAACTCTGATAAGCGGTTCTGTTCCGCTTGGTCTGAGCAAAAGTCTTCCAGTATCGCCGAGCTCCTCTTCTATCGCTTTAACTTCCTTCTTTATCTCATCAGAATTCATAATCTTATCCTTATCAGCCACATTCACATTGACAAGTAACTGAGGATATATCTTTAAATCTCTTCTAAGTTCTGAAAGAGTTGCTTTTTTCTCAAGCATCGCTTCCATTACCTTAAGCGATGTAAGTATTCCGTCACCTGTTGTAGCATTCTTAAGGAAAATAATATGTCCGGACTGCTCACCACCTAAACAGTGACCATTTGCCATCATATTCTCACATACATATTTATCACCCACCTGAGTCTTCTCATACTTGATTCCTGCTTTGTCCAATGCCTTATAAAGACCAAGGTTTGACATAATTGTTGTTACTACTGTGTCATGTGGCAACTCTCCCCGTTCTTTCATATATACGCCACAAACATATATAATTGCATCGCCATCTACCACTTCACCATTTTCATCAACTGCTATACATCTGTCTGCATCTCCATCGTATGCAAAACCTATATCAAGATTATTGTCTTTAACATATTTACATAACACATCAATATGTGTTGAACCACAGTTAGTATTGATATTTGTTCCATCAGGATTATTGTTAATAACATATGTCTTTGCGCCTAATGCATCAAAAACATTCTTTGCAATGGCCGAAGCACTGCCGTTAGAACAATCGAGTGCAATCTTTTTATCTTTGAATGACCTTGTAGCTATTGAAATCAAATAGCCTATGTATCTGTTTCTTCCTACTGCGTAGTCAACTGTTCTTCCGATGTTTTCCTTTGTTGCAAATGGAATCTCCCCACATTCTCCGTCAATATACGCTTCTATACTCTCTTCTAATGAAGCTTCAAGCTTCTGGCCGTTGCCATTGATTACCTTTATTCCATTATCATAAAAAGGATTGTGACTGGCTGATATCATAATTCCACAGTCAAATCCTTCTGTTCTTACCACATAAGCAACACTTGGTGTTGGTGTAACATGTAAAAGATATGCATCTGCGCCAGAGGCTGTAAGTCCGGCTACCAGAGCATATTCAAACATATAGCTGCTTCTTCTGGTATCTTTACCAATTACTACTCTCGCCTTATGATCCTTAGAAAAATGCCATCCCAAATACCTTCCAACCTTATATGCATGTTCAACCGTTAAGTCCACATTTGCTTCTCCTCTAAATCCATCTGTACCAAAATACTTTCCCATAGTCATATATCCTTTCTGTCACCTATTCTCCTAAACCATTCTTTACTAATGTTTTTATTCTCTCCATCGCTTCTTCTTCATCAACGCCATCGCATACAAACTCTACCGTGTCACCACATTTTACACACGCGCCAAGAACACTCAATACACTTTTCGCATTAGCTGTTCCTGTTCCTTCTGCATACTTGAACATTACCTTACATTCAAATTCTATCGCCAGCTGACACAATTCTCCTGCCGGTCTTAAATGCAAACCTGACGGATTACTTATTTTCGTCTTCCAACTTACCATTGTTTTTCCCTCTTTCTAGTCCTCACTGCTTTCTTCTGTACTATTCTCTTCTTCTGTTGTCTTATCTGTTTTATCCTCTTTTGTTTTCTTTTCTGTGTTTTTTTTGGTTGTTTCTTTTTCTTTTTTTGTAGTCTCAGTTTCCTTTTTCACTACACCCACACGCACTCTGGACGCATATATTGTTTTTATATTTTCAGGTGATGTAAAATGTATCTCAAGGCTATCTTTTCCCTCACTGACCCCACTCATATCCACGTAGCCTCGAATATTATCCTCGTTAATCTCGTCAACAACACTTGCGAGATCAACAAGTGTAACAGTAACTTTTTCATCTAAAAATGTTGCCTCATATTCATCTGACAAGTTACTCATAACAAAATTACCAATCGGAACAGACACAACTTTTGTTATGTGCTTTTCAATTTTAGCTGTCACCGTAATATTCTTATCATCATCATTTACCAGTCTGATATCCGATGGCAGATACTGTGATATATCAATATCCTTCACAACATCTTCTTTTGCATCTGTTATGTCGAGCAAGTCATTTGGCAATGTAATACTGTCAATGGAAGATATATCTTCACCTTCTACCGATATTGAACTCTTGCTCAATTCAACACCTGTACATTCATATCCTGCTGCCGGACTTCCCGTTGCTGATACAACTAACGGAATGTCTGTCATCTGATATATGAAGACCTCAACACCAACCGAATCCTGCGAAGCATTACAATAATCACCAAGTTCAACCTTATCTCCGCTCTCATCATAGTATTTTATGATGCCTTCTAACTGCATATTACCTTTTATCTTAGTCACATCAACATCAACACTTGCAGTTTCTATTTTGTCGATTATAGATTTAGGTGCTGAAAGTTTGACTATGGATGATGATAATTTGTAGCTTCCAAGTGAATATCCGCTTGCAGGTTCACCTATATAATTGATTCCTATATCAAAATACTTAGTAACTATATCTTCTATGCTTAGAACCATGGTTCTTGTCTTCTGTGTAATTTCGACGTTTTTCTCATACTTTGGGTATTTGTGGGATACATATATAGGCACAGCATTCAAATTAGTAATCTCTCCAAATGGAGCTTCTGCCCTAAAATCCTCTGCATCCAATTTGTCAACTATTGATCTTGGACCCTTTACACTGATAGACGCAGTATTCCCTTCCACAACCACATATATCTTTCCCTGCTCAGTAAGAACACTCTCGTCCACTCTCTCAACAGGTATTCCTGAAATTGTTCTGGTAACTGTAGGGTCACTTATATTTACCACTACAAGCCATAACAACATAGCAAATACAAGGGCTATTAATTTGTATAAAATATTATTTGTTAGCAGCTTCCTCATCCTTATGTCGTCCCTTCCACAATTTGAAATGCTTTGAATCTGTAGTCTTATTCTGAAGCTCTACCAGTTTTCCTCTAAGTGTGTCTCCATCAATCCCTCTTGATAATTTGCCACCCTCTGCAATTGTCACCTTGCCGGTCTCTTCAGATACAATAATTGTAAACGAATCAGTAGCTTCACTGATTCCCACACCGGCTCTGTGTCTGGTTCCAAGCTCTTTACTAAGCTCCATATTATCTGATAACGGAAGATAACATGTAGCTGAAACTATTCTGTCCCTGCTGATAATTACAGCACCATCATGAAGCGGTGTATTATGCTCAAAAATATTAATAAGTAACTGACTGCTTATCTGTGAGTCAATTGTAATACCTGTTCTTATGTATTCATCAAGCGGTACGTCCTTCTCGATTACAATAAGTGCACCTGTCTTCGTCTTTGCAAGCTCAAAAGTGGCCTTTACAAGCTCACCTACAGTTTTGTCACTTAATCTTGAATCACCATTTTCATCAAAAGATATGGCATTAAATAGAATTCTCTTTCGTCCAAGCTGTTCCAGTGCTTTTCTAAGCTCCGGCTGAAAAATAATCAGCATGGCAATAACACCTACACTAAAAGTCCTGTCCGCTATCCATAAAATAGTACTAAGGTTGAATATTGCCGCAAAAATAATGAATACTATAAGGACTGCAATACCCTTAAACAACATCCATGCTCTTGTGTTCTTGACCCACATCATTATGCTGTAAAACAAAAATGCAATAATGATAATCTCCACTGCGTCAGTCACACCAAATCGTGGCATATTCATATATCTGTTTATGAAATTGTCAATCAGATCAAGAACCTGTTGCATAATATTCCAATCCTTTCTTAACTCCACTATATTTTATCTTCTTGTCTTCTTTGTGTTCCCTGCATTAATTCTCTTAACCTTTACATTCTGGGTTGTAACTTTGACCTTTGGTACTGCCTTGACATAATAATAATAGTCATCATCCTCAAACTGAACATATTCTGTTCTCGTAAAATCTACTGCCAGAATCATAAATTGAAGAACATATACAATTCCCATTGATAAAAGTGCCATAACTATTGTAATCGCAAGAGAGGTCTCAAGTGATACCCTAAGTCCTAAACCTCCTGCTAAAATAATAACAACATCAATAATTCCGCCCGAGATAACTGCTATTTCCCACGCATGGTCTATAGATACTCTTTTTACGAAATATACAACTAATATTGTCACTGAGAAGGCAAAAATAATTATCCACATCTCTTTATTCTTAAGAATCCCATCTAAGAAGGAGGTTATCTTCTGAATACCTGAGTCTTCTGTCACGTTAGTAATAGTGGCGGCATTGTCACTTGCGTATTGCATCATAAAGAACATAATGGTTCCAAATGCAACTGAAATAATAGAAACCGGTGTTGCCACAAGCCCCATAATAAGTGGCACAACATAAGGTATCTTCAGAAAAAACAATACCGGCAACAACATAAGAACATATCCGTCCTTTGGTGTAAATCTGTAATAGACCAGATACATTATAAGAACAATTACAAGAACTACAACTGCAAGCTCCATCGACAGTCGGTAAATATGCGCCATAGTCACACCTGTAGGCAGCAGTACATTAATCCCATTAGGAAGGAATGCAGCTGCAAGTGCCAGTCCAAGTACTATAACCGGACTCTTAAGTGACGTCATATATCCGATGTTTGAATTGATTACTATGAGTGCAGTAATCATAGCTAGTGTTCTTAATAACATATTGATATATGTCCCATAACTATTGTATAGCTTTTTAAGGTGTTCCTTAAAAACCAGTAGTATCATCATAATTTCTTCCTCCTGCTAAAGCTCTGGCCTCTTCCTTTTTCTTAGTGTTCATCTCTCTTTTATACATCATATATAACTCTTTAAGATTTTCACTATATTCAGCCAGACTCTCCTTAATTCGTCTGTATCTTATACTATATACAGCATACGCTATAATCAAAAACAGAATCATTGTAACAACATAACCGATAAGTCCTTTTTTGCATATTTCAAACAAATCCATTTTTACAATATTCTCTGACAGGTAATCCACTTTAAACAACACAAGTAGTATAACCATCAGAACATATCCTATTGTTGTAGTAACAGATGTCTCTATAAGCTTCTTACTTATATAATCACTTCTATAATATCTGCTAACAGGTATACTCTCTTTCCCTTCGTTCTGTTCGTACATAGCAAGCTTTGTCATAAGTATTACCTTATCTTCTTTTACCATACACTATTCTCCATTCCGCAGACGCTTAGCGTCGAAGGAATCGCGAGCTGAATTTCAGATTCAGCTCTGCGATAGGGGCTACTTTGTGGCGCCTGCGGCACAAATAGCCGTGTGCAAAATCGGCGCATCGGCGCGATTTTTCACACTATTCTCCTATAATAACAAAGTTTTTCAACCTATTATATCACATTCACAAACATATGACAATAAATGGATGTTACAGTTTTTTTATATAATTTAGCGACAAAAGCCTCACAAACAGCACACTGCTGAATGTGAGGCTCCGACCCAATTTGCTGTGTGCAAAATCGGCGCATCGGCGCGATTTTGCACACTATGTCCTACAAATATTCTTTTTTCTTTCTCT
>JBGVIE010000008.1:0-81047 GCA_045122895.1 Lachnospiraceae bacterium | reverse complement strand
TTTCATGTCCCCTCTTCCTATGCCGGATATGTCTTTATGACAATATCATTTATGACAATTATATCAGCACTTATAAGTCCGGGATTGATTAACAAAATACACACAAAATGGATAGTGATATGTTCGATAATTCTTACAATTATAGGATTGACAGGTTTCTCATTTGCAACCCGTTTCGAGATGTTATTTGTGTTTGCAATTCCATATGGAATGGGAGCAGGTGCCATAGACGCATCAATAAATCATTATGTTGCAGCGAACTATTCTTCCTCAGTAATGAATTTCCTGCATTGTTTTTATGGAGTGGGAGCAGTAATCAGCCCTAACATTATGGCGGTCGCACTTAAAGTTGCAGATTGGAATGAAGGATACAGATGGACTGCGTATATACAGATGGGAATATTGTTTGTCTGCATAATTTCACTGCCTTTATGGAAAAAGAATGAAGAAGAGAGTGGACAGGAAGAAAGAGGTGCGAGCATTTTTGAGACAATAAAAGTGCCGGGTGTAGTATTTACACTTATAGCCTTTTTTGCATATTGTTCTGGGGAGGCTACCTGCTTTTTGTGGACATCCAGCTATTTTGCAGGGACGAAAAGTGGAATGAGCAAAGGATTAATTGCTGCTTTTGGTTCTCTGATATTTGGAGGATTAATGCTTGGAAGATTTATTGCCGGCTTTATATCTAACAGATTGGGCGACAAATTAATGATTAGAATCGGTATATCAGTTGAAATGGCAGGTATTCTGCTTTTATTCATACCGACAGAAGGATATATTGTAGCGGCGGTTGGTTTTGTGATTATTGGTACAGGAATGGGACCGGTATATCCGGCTATTCAGCATATGGCTCCACAGAATTTTGGCAAAAAATACAGTGCGTCAGTTATTGGTCTTCAGATGGCGTCAGCATATGTTGGAAGTTCGTTTATGCCCATGTTTTTTGGAAAAATGCAACAAAGCCTGGGAATGGAGATTATGCCAATATATTTAGTTGCTTTTGCGGTGATTAATATGGCGATGTTGGAAGTGACGTATTTGGTTATTGAAGCAGTAAAGAAGAAAGGATAGTTATGAAAAAAATAGTATATGTAATTTTTGTAGCATTGGCATTATCAATGTTTACAGGATGTGAAAAAAAGAATGAAACAAAGGAAAAAGAGACAGAGATTAGTACTACTAAAGAGAAACAATCTGATTATGATAGAATGAATGAGGACATCTCCAAACTAAAACAAGATAGCACAATCCCTGAAATAAAAGAGATTCTTGGTGAACCAGATGAGGAATTTGGTTCAGGAATTATGCATATGAAATGGAGTTATGGTAAATGCAAGTTGGAAACTATTCATTTTTCAGAGGATAACTGGATGATTCAGTATAGAGATGAAGATGGTAAATGGTACGACAATGTTGGAACAGAAGATTTCTATGAATTCAAAGAAGTAGAAGATTCGACTACAAATTAGAATAAAAAGTTTTAAAAGGGGGCTGCGCACTAAATAACTAGTGCGTAGATCCTTTTAATATGTTTAGTATTATCCTATTCTGCAGTTTTTCTACACCAATTTACGCATTACTTGTCATCGCATACCTGAAATATATAGAATTTCAAGTAATAGCTTTCATCAGAAGCCCAGAGAATTGGATGATCCGGAGACTGCTGTCTGTATTCTACCTGCCTTAAACGCTTATGTACACTCTTTGCAGCCTGATTAATTGTCTGTGTAAATAATTCAGGTGTCATAAAGTGTGAGCAGGAACATGTGGCAAGGTAGCCATTGTTCTTGACAAGCTTAAGCCCACGCATATTGATTTCACGATACCCCTTGATAGCGTTCTTAACTGAATTTCTAGATTTTGTAAAAGCCGGTGGGTCAAGGATTACAACATCGAACTGTTCACCTTTTGATTCTAAATTTGGAAGCAAATCAAACACATCAGCTTCAATGAATTTAACTGTGTCTGACAGACCGTTAAGCTCGGCATTTCTGGTAGCCTGTGCAACACCAAGTGCAGAGGCATCTACACCGAGAACAGAGGATGCACCTGCAACACCAGCGTTTAGGGCAAAAGAGCCTGTATGTGTGAAACAGTCAAGTACCTTTGCACCTTTACAAAGCTTCTGGATTGCAAGTCGGTTGTATTTCTGGTCTAAGAAGAAGCCTGTTTTCTGACCGTCCTTAACATCTACAATATACTTAACACCATTCTCAACTATCATGACATTAGTGTCAAATTCATCTGTGATAAATCCTTTTACTAAAGGCAGACCTTCAAGCTTGCGAACCTTTGCATCACTGCGCTCGTATATTCCTGTGATAGCAATACCATCTTTTGCAAGAATATCCTTAAGGTTATTTATAATCATAAGCTTGAAATTGTCGATGCCGAGAGTGAGTGACTGAACAACAAGTACACCTTCAAACTTATCGATTACGATTCCCGGAAGGAAATCAGCCTCGCCGAATACAATACGACAACTGCTTGTATCAACTGTGTGTTTTCTGTATTCCCAGGCATTTATAAGTCTGTCATTTATATATTCTTCGTTTATTTCGACTATTTTTCTGGAAAAAAGGCGGACTGTAATTTTTGAATTGATATTAATGTAGCCCACACCCATTGGATAACCGTCAAAATCATGTACTTCAACAAGTTCGCCATTTGTAAAATTGTCTTCAATAGTGTCAATCTCGTTGTCATACACCCACATGCCGCCGGCTTTTAGGGCACGTCCCTCGCCTTTTTTTAATGTTACTATTGGATACATAAAGTCACCACTTTCTATTTAAACTGATTCTGTTTTTCATCATATACGTAATTTATCTTGCGGAGTTTACCAACGATATCATTGATATCTGCACCAAAGGCAGCACAAAATTCCGTAAGATCTTCATAATTGTCTCTAAGATTAGTATTTACAAAGCTAAGTAATAAAACCGGGTCTTTAGGTAAATTTAATGAATTCATATTTCTCTCCATTCCTGATTTTTTTTGCAGCGCATATTATATCACGAAATATATGGCATTAACAAGAGAAAAACAATAGATAATAAATATATATTGCAAAATATTAACAATATTATATAATAAGTAAAAATATAGGAAGGGATTAGGTTATACATTGACTGTTAATTTTGGGAGGGGTTTATGAGTTATAAAAAAACAGATGATCTGATGAGACATTTACGAGATAGTGGAATTTCAATACAAGGGTCAAAACAGAAGCGTCAACTCATTAATACAGGATATTTGAGAAGATTACAGACAATTATAGAAGAGCTGTTAATCCTAATGTTGCTACGATAGTGATTCATCCGGATTTGATATCAAGAATGAATGTTTTGAAAAGTTTTTTATAAAAACTTGCATTTTTTCAGTAGTTGCTGTATATTAATAGGTACTAATTGGGGTATGCATTTGCGGATGCATACTTAAGAGAGTCGGAGTAATCCGGCTCTCTTGTATTTTTAGCAAAAAAGTTTAAAATGGAGAGAAGACTAGATGGAAATCGAGAATGTGAAGCCACAGGACATAGAGAAGAGAAGTATGGAGATAATTGAAAGCGAGTTAAAAGACACCTCCCATCTGTCTGAAGAGGAGAAGCTTGTGGTAAAGCGAGTTATTCATACCACAGCGGATTTTGACTACCTTGACAATATGAAGTTCTCAAAGGATGCTGTGAAAATTGCAATGGAGTGTATTCGAAACGGTGCGGTTATTGTGACAGATACCAATATGGCAAAGACAGGAATCAGCAAGGCAGCTCTTGCAAAATATAATTGCAGCGTTGAATGTTTTATGGCTGATGAAGATGTAGCAGGCAGGGCTAAAGAGCTTGGAGTCACACGAGCCTTAGTATCTGTAGATAAGGCAAAGGAGCTCTACTCTGACAGAGAGGTAATATATGTGGTGGGAAATGCCCCTACAGCACTGATAAGACTTTCGGAATGTATAGAGGATAAAAGCTTTGTACCAAAGCTTGTGATAGGAGTTCCTGTTGGATTTGTAAATGTGGTTCAGTCAAAGGAACTCATAAAGAAATCAGGCATCCCACATATTGTTGCAGATGGAAGAAAAGGCGGAAGTACAGTGGCAGCAGCTATATGCAATGCAATTTTATATCAGATGTATGAGAGGTGAGTTATGGCGAAATTATATGGAGTAAGTGTTGGTCCCGGTGACTTTGAACTTATGACTCTTAAAGCAGTATCAGTTTTAAAAAAAGTAAATTACATAATGGTTCCGCGTACAAAGGGCGATAAAACTATGGCATTTGATATGAGCGCTGCAGTGATAAAAGGCGTGGAAAATTGTGGTCTTGACACGCAGAAAATATATGAAAGTAAAGAAGATTTAAAATATGGATGTGGTTATTTTACTACATTGATTTGTAAAGATGGAGACAAATGTTAGACGAATATATTTCTAGAGGAAAAGAAAAGTTAAGATGTGGCTATACAACAGGCTCTTGTGCCACAGCGGCGGCAAAGGCGGCAGCTATTATGCTTTTGTCAGGAAATGATATTGAAGAGGTACGCATAAGTACGCCAAAAGGTATCGATTTAGTACTGGAGGTTCTTGATATCACAAGAGAAGAAGGATTTGTAAAATGTGCGATAAAAAAAGATTCAGGAGATGACCCTGATATTACAAAAGGAATTCTGGTATATGCGAAGGTTAGCATTATAGAAGCAGTTGACAGAGTTGTGATAGAAGGCGGGGAGGGAATAGGTACTGTTACGAAGAAGGGACTTGACCAGCCGGTTGGCAATGCCGCGATAAATAAAACACCTCGAAGAATGATAAAAGAGCATTTGCTTGAAGTTATGGAGGAACAGGAGTATACAGGTTCTCTTTTGGTTACCATAAGCATACCGGGTGGTGAAGAAATCGCGAAGAAGACTTTTAATCCAAAGCTTGGAATAGAAGGCGGTTTGTCGATAATTGGAACTACAGGGATAGTTGAGCCCATGAGCAGTCAGGCACTTATAGAGACTATAAGAATTGAAGAGAATATGCTAAGAGAATGTAACAGGAAAAACATCCTTGTGACTCTTGGCAATTACGGTAAGACTTTTTTGAAACAGGAGATGCCTGAGGTATTAGAAAAAAGTGTGACCTGCAGTAATTTTATCGGTGAAGCCTTAGAGATTGCCTTGGAGTATGACTTTGAGGGAGTGCTACTTGTGGGGCATATAGGAAAAATGGTAAAGCTTGGTGCAGGAATTATGAATACCCATTCTTCTAATGCAGATGGGAGAATGGAGGTACTTATAACCTGTGGAGTACTGGCAGGAATAGCCGGCGAAGCGCTAATGCAGCTTGCAGAATGTGTGACAGTTGATGACGCGGTAGCTATTCTAAGAAAAGAGCCACAGTATGAGAAAATGATAGATATTTTGATGGAGAGAATACATTATTATCTCCAGAACAAAGTGAAAGAAGAGATAAAGGTTGGGGCAATTATTTTTTCAAATGTATATGGAATAATTGGAAAAACCAGTTATGCAGATGAAATAAAGAACAAGATTTTGGAGGAAGAGAATGGTTAATTTTGTAGGTGCAGGACCTGGAGCAACAGATTTGATTACACTAAGGGGTGCTGCTTTGATAAAAGAGGCAGATGTGATTATATATGCAGGCTCACTTGTGAATAAAGAGCTTCTTGCTATGGCGAAGTCAGAGTGCAGGATTTATAACAGTGCAACTATGAATCTTGATGAGGTTATGGAGGTTATTTATGAGGCGGAGAAGAATAAGCTTATGACAGTGCGGCTTCACACGGGAGACCCTTGTATATACGGTGCCATACGAGAGCAGATGGACAGACTTAAGGAGAAAAATATAGAGTATGCATACTGCCCGGGAGTCAGCTCTTTTTGCGGTGCGGCAGCAGCACTTAAGGCAGAATACACACTTCCAAATGTATCACAAACAGTTATGATTACAAGAATGGCGGGCAGAACTCCGGTGCCGGAAAAAGAGAGCATAAGAAGTCTTGCGGCACATGGCAGTACAATGGTAATATTTCTTAGTATGGGACTTTTGGGAGAATTAACAAAAGAGCTTGTAGAGGGTGGATACAGTGAGGATACACCGGCAGCAATTGTGTATAAGGCTACATGGCCGGAGGAAAAGGTTATGAGATGCACAGTTAAAGACATATGTGAAACTGCAAAGAAGAACAATATTACAAAGACAGCACTTGTGATAGTTGGGAATTTCTTAGGAGATGATTACGAGCTTTCAAAGCTCTATGATAAAACCTTTGAGACGGAATTTAGAAAGGCGATTGAATAAATGTCAAAAGTACTTATAATGTCCTTTACCAATAAAGGCGTAGAACTTTCCAATTTAATAAGTAAATCAATAGAAACAGAATACGATGTAAGAGAATATGCATTTCATAAATACATTGGTGAAAGTAATTCAATATCGTTTACAAGTGGCAAAGATACTATGAGGACAGCCTTTGTTGAAAAATACGATTATGTTATTTTTATCGGAGCAGTGGCTATGGCAGTCAGAATGCTTGACGGACTTATGCAGGGAAAAGATAAGGACCCGGCTGTGATGGTGGTTGATGTTATGGCTAATTTTGCCATATCTGTTCTCTCAGGTCATATCGGAGGAGGCAATGAATTTACAAAGTACATAGCTGATATAGTCGGAGCGACTCCTGTGATAACCACTGCAACAGATGTGAGTGGACATTTTGCACCAGATGTTTTCGCAAAGAAAAATAATTTAAAACTTCTTAGTCTATCTAAAGCAAAAGAGGTGGCAGCAGCCATGCTTAACGGAGAAACAGTGAAGGCATATGTAGAACCAGGGGTTAAGACAGATAAGCTTCCGGATGAGATTGAGATAGTTGAAGACGAAAGTGAGCTTGATGATAAAGAGCTGTCTGTCAGAATCTTAAAGGAGACACCTTTGGATAAGGCAAATGCACTTTACCTTATCAAAAGAGATATAATAATAGGTGTCGGGTGCAGGAAGAATATTGAGTCAGAAGTGTTTGAAAGAGAGATATCAGACAGGCTCAAAGATAATAAAATAGATATAAACAGGGTATTGAAAATTCACTCAATAGATATAAAACAGGATGAAAAAGCAATAAATGATTTCTGTGAGAAGTACGATATAGAAAGTGAATTCTTCAGTGAATCCAGTTTGAACAGGATAGAAGGAGAATTTACAAAATCGGAATTTGTACGCAGTGTTACGGGCGTTGACAATGTGTGTGAGAGAAGTGCCATAGCAAAAGGTGACGAGCTTTTTGTAAAGAAGACAGCGAAAAATGGTGTGACGATGGCACTGGCAAGGAGGAAAATGTGAAACTTTATTTGGTAGGATTTGGTCCCGGAAGTTATGAAGGGATGACCATAGAAGCTAAGAATGCAATAGAAAACAGTGATATAATAGTTGGATATACTGTGTATGTGGAACTGATAAAACAGTATTTTCCCGGTAAGGAATATGAGTCCACACCCATGAGAAAAGAGACGGACAGAGTAGAGCTTGCGCTAAAGCTTGTCAGCGAGGGCAGAAATGTTGCAATCGTATGCAGCGGAGATAGTGTTGTATATGGTATGGCAGGTCTTGCTTATCAGTTGGCGTGTAACTACAAGAATGTTGAGATTGAGGTTATACCGGGTGTGACAGCAGCGATATCAGGCTCAGCAGTTCTTGGCGCACCGATGACACATGATTTTTGTGTTATCAGTCTGTCAGATTTGCTTACTCCCATGGAGACAATCGAGAACAGATTAAGATGCGCAGCAATGGGCGATTTTGAGATAGCTCTGTATAATCCTTCATCGAAGAAACGAGCAGATTATTTAAAAAGAGCCTGTGATATTTTGCTGGAATATAGAGATGAAGATACAGTGTGCGGGTACGTTATGAACATTGGAAGAGATGGGGAAGAATATAAGCTTATGACGCTAAGAGAGCTTAGGGATGAGCAGGTAAATATGTTTACAACCGTGTTTATTGGCAATAGCCAGACGGTTATTATAGATGGTAAAATGGTAACACCAAGAGGATATAAAAACGCATGATTATATTTGGAGGAACAACTGAAGGACGAGAAATCGCGGAATATCTTTCTGACAACAGAATAAAAGCTTATGTGAGCGTAGCATCAGATTATGGAGCGAACCTGTTACCACAATCTGATTATATAACTGTACTTAATGACAGAATGGATGCAAAAAAAATGCGTAATTTTTTCATAGGCAAAAACATACATCTGGTTATAGACGCAACACATCCTTATGCTACGGAGGTTACAAGAAATATTAAGGATGCGGTAGAAGGACTTGATATTAAGTGTCTAAGAGTAATAAGAGAAGAAAGTCAAAATAAAAATGTAAAGCAGTTTGACAGCCTGACTGATATAATTAGTTATTTAAGAGACAGAGATGGAAATATTTTTGTGACAACCGGAAGTAAAGAGCTAAAAGAGTTAACAGGGCTTTCAGGTTATCAGGACAGGTGTATGATAAGAGTCCTGGACAGTGAAGAGATTGTAGATATGTGCAAAAAACTGGGATTTAAGAAGGAGTACATAATAGCAAAGCGTGGACCGTTTTCTTTTGATGAGAATATGTTTCATTTCTCCATAAGAAAAAATGCATATCTGATTACAAAAGACGGTGGTAGTGCAGGTGGATATGAGGATAAAATAAAGGCGGCAAATAGGCTTGATATGGAGGCTTTGGTGATAAAGAGACCGGTGGAGAGTGGTCTTACAGCAAAAGAAGTGATGAGGTATATAGATGATTTATATAATAGGGACAGGTCTTGAGGGTAACAATACACTGACTGTTGAGGCTAAGAATTATATACAGGCTGCAGATGTTTTAATCGGTTCAGGCAGAATGATAAATAGCGTAAAGCATCTTTTGGGGGAAGGTGAAAAGGAGCTGGTCGAAGAATACAAAAGTGATGAAATCGTGGAGTATATTAAGAAGCATTCTGACAAAAACATAGCCGTTTTAATGTCGGGAGATATTGGATTTTTCAGTGGAAGTAGCAAGTTAAGACAAAAGCTTGCAGATATTTATGATGTGAAAGTGGTTAGTGGAATTTCATCCTTTGTGTATTTCTGCAACAGGATAAATGTTACCTGGAATGATGTGAATGTTGTGAGTCTTCATGGGCTTGAAGCCAATATTGCAAGGGAGGTGGCAACACATCATAAGACATTTTTTCTGCTTGGTGGAGAGTACAGTGCTGCAAAGGTATGTGACAGGCTGTGTGAATATTCACTTGCCCACACAGATGTATATATAGGTGAGAGACTCGGTATGGAAGGCGAAAAAATTCATACAGGAAAAGCGGGCAATATGTTAGCTTTAGAAACTGACAATTTGTGTGTAATGCTTGTGGTGAATGAGAATTATGAACGCTTTGTTATGACAGGAATAGATGATGAGGAATTTGTAAGAAGTGAAGTTCCAATGACTAAGTCTTGTGTAAGGGCGGTAGTTATGTCAAAGCTTAGGGTTGAAAGTGGCAGCGTCTGCGTTGACATAGGATGTGGTACAGGTTCGGTGTCTGTGGAGATGGCAAAACAGGCGGTAAAAGGTAAGGTGTATGGGATTGATAAGAATAGCGATGCCATACACCTCACCCGTGAGAATGCAAAAAAATTCTCCTGTGACAACATCATTGTGGTTCACAAAGATATAAAAGCCGGCCTTTTTGATATGCCTTCACCTGATGTGGTGTTTGTAGGAGGAAGCAGCGGAAGTCTTGATAAAGTATTTGAATATGTTGTCAGCAAAAATAATAATTGCAGAGTGGTAGTAACAGCAATATCACTTGAGACTTTGTCGGCAGCTATCAGTGAGTTTAAAAAATATGACAGAGAATATTTTGTTACAGAGATATCAGTTGCCACCACGAGAAAAATAGGAAGTCATACGCTTCTAAATGGTGAAAATCCTATTTTTATAATTGGAGACAGATAATGAAAAGAATAATGATTGCAGGAACAAACAGCGGTTCGGGAAAGACGACGCTTACAATAGGGCTTATCAGTGCCTTGATGAAAAGAGGGTATGAGGTATCCTCTTTTAAGTGTGGTCCGGATTATATTGATCCTATGTTTCATGGAAAAATACTTGGTGCAAGTGGCAGAAATCTTGATAGTATCTTTTGTGATGAAGCTACAATATGTCATCTGCTGAGGGATTATTCAAAAGATTTTTCTGTTATAGAAGGTGTTATGGGCTTCTATGACGGAGTGCTGGGAAAGGGTTCATCAGCAGAGGTAAGCAGAATAACGGATACACCTGTGATTCTTGTATTGGACTGCAAGGGAATGAGCGAATCTATGGGTGCGGTAATCAGTGGTTTTGTTAACTACAAAGAGAATAACATAAAGGGCGTTGTATTTAACAGGCTGCCTGAGGGTCTTACAGGTATGGCGATGGATATTTGCAGGGAGATGGGGCTTAAGTATCTTGGTCGCCTCCCGTTTAACAGGGAATACAGCTTAGAATCAAGGCATCTTGGACTTGTAACAGCAGATGAGGTTGCAGGTCTTAAGGAAAAAGTAGATCTTCTTTCAAAAGCAGTTGAAGAGAACCTTATGTTAGATGATATAGTTAATCTGGCAGACGTGGCAAATATAGAGATAGCTGTAGCATACGACAAAGTAGTAGATAACAAGCCGAGGATTGCAATTGCAAAAGATGAAGCATTCTGTTTTATATACAATGATAATGTATCGTATCTTGAAAAAGCCGGCTGTGAGGTTTGCTATTTTTCACCACTTAGAGACAAAAAAGTGCCGGATGAAATAGATGGAATTATTATTCCGGGAGGTTATCCTGAACTGTATCTTTCTGAATTATCTTCTAATATTGACATGTTAAAAAGTGTCAGGGAGTGTGTGAATAAAGTTCCAATAATTGCAGAGTGTGGTGGGTTTATGTATCTTCACGACTGCATTAAAACTGATGATGAGTATAAGATGGCGGGTGTGATTAATGGAACAGTTACAAAAAAAGAGCGTCTTGTAAGGTTTGGATATGTGAATATGAAATCAGATAAGGACAGTTTGTTTGGAGACAGTAATATTTGTGTAAGCGCCCATGAATTTCACTATTTTGACAGTGATAATAACGGAAGTGATATGGATATAACTAAGCTTAGCAATCAGACTAATTACAAGTCGGTGCATCTTAATGAAAATATGTATGCAGGATTTCCACACATATATTTCTACGGAAATAGAGAGGCGGCAGATAATTTTATAAAAAAATGCAGTGAATATAAGAAAAAGCGAGAGGCAGAGTAAATGAATATAGAAAAGATGAATGAGGCAAGGCAGAGATGGAATATGGTTGCAAAGCCATTACATAGTCTTGGAAGATTAGAGGATATGGTGATTCAGATTGCAGGAATCACATCAGACAGTGATTTTTCCCTGGATAAAAAATGTGTTGTGGTAATGTGTGCAGACAATGGTGTTGTTGAGATGGGTGTTACCCAGTCAGAGTCTGTCGTCACTACAATTGTTGCAAATGCTATGGCAAAAAATGACGGAAATATTAATACAATAGGCGGTCTTTTTGGTGCAGATGTGTTTCCCGTTGATATAGGAATGAAGCAGGAGGCACAGGATAGTGGTGTGATAGACAGGCATATAAGAAGAGGGACTTACAATATCGCAAAGGGGCCTGCCATGACCAGGGAGGAATGTCTTGCGGCAATTAATGTGGGTATTGATATGGTTAAAACTGTGACTGAAAAAGGTTACAAAATCATTGCAACAGGGGAGATGGGGATAGGCAATACCACTACATCATCAGCTATAGCAGCGGTTCTTTTGAATAAAACTGTGGAGGAGGTTACAGGTAAAGGAGCAGGTCTTACCTCGGATGGCTTGAACAGAAAAATAGAAGTTATAAAGCTGGCACTAGAGAAGAACAACGTATGTGACAGAGGGAATATGAATGATTATGATTTTGCCCTGAATCTTCTTTCAAAGGTTGGAGGATTTGATATTGCAGGAATGGTTGGATTGTTTTTAGGAGGTGCAATCTATAAAGTACCTGTAGTGATTGACGGATTTATATCAGCAGTTGCAGCAGCAATTGCAAAGCTTATGGATAATAATTCTGTAGATTATATGCTTCCATCACATGTCTCAAAGGAGCCGGCAGGTAAGTGGATGCTTGAATTTATAGGACTTGAGCCTGTAATAAATGCAGATATGTGTCTTGGTGAGGGTACTGGTGCCGTTATGATTTTTCCAATGCTTGATGCAGCACTTTCACTTTATAAATCCACACATAAATTTGATAACCTTGAAATAGAAGCATATGAGGAATTAATATAGTGTTAGTATTGGTTTTGGGAGCAAGCAAGTCTGGTAAGTCAAAGATTGCAGAGGATAAAATAGCAGGCATTGAAGGTGATGTAAAAAGATATTATCTTGCCACTATGGAACCTTATACAGAAGAAGCTGATAAAGCTATACAAAGACACAGACAGATGCGAAAAAATAAAGGATTTACAACAATTGAAAAATATAGAAACATTGGCGAAGTGAATATGGATAGTTCCGAAAATAATGTAGTGCTACTGGAATGTATGGGTAATCTTGTAGCTAACGAAATGTTTTCTGATGGCTTCCTCGAGAATGTAAGTGAAAAAATATATAATGATATTATGAAGCTTTATTCAAAATGTGATAATCTTGTGATAGTATCTAACATAGTATCAGAGGATGGTGTTAAGTATCCATATGAGACAGAGCGGTATATTGAAAACATCTGCAGGCTAAATGCTATGCTTTCTGAAAAAGCAGACGAAGTTATAGAGGCAGTTTGTGGAATACCATATAGATTAAAGTAGGTGAGATGATGACTGTTTTAAAATCTTTTGCATCAGCATTTTTGATGTATTCAAGAATTCCGATGCCGGTAGTAGAATGGAAGGAAGAGAATAAAAGATATGCACTTTGTTTTTTTCCACTTATAGGGGTGGTAATAGGAGCACTGATATATTTGGCTTTTCTTGGATGTGATTATTTAGGATTATCCGGTAATTTTTTTGGAGCAGTAGCATTATGCATTCCAATTATTGTAACAGGTGGAATTCATATAGATGGCTTTATGGATGTGAATGATGCAAAGGCTTGTCTTGGTGATAAAGAGAAAAAGCTTTCAGTGATGAAGGATTCAAGAGTTGGTGCATTTGCTGTTATTCATATATGTCTGTATATGATTTTGTTTTTTGCAGCGTTTACGCAGCTTGGAGATGAGGAAGCGGTAATGTGTTCCGGATTTATTTTTGTAATATCCAGGGCACTAAGCGGACTTGGAGCTGTAACCTTTAAAAGTGCCACCGGAATGGGAAGCCTTACAAGTTTTACAAAGCCGGCACATAAAGCAGTTACCATTGTGACTGAAATACTCTATGTGATTGTCTGTACGGCTGCAATGATGTGCATTAATCCATATATTGGAGCAGGAGTAACAGTGGTGGCTCTATTGACTTTTGTGTATTACAGAATTTTTGCGTACAGGACATTCGGTGGGATAACAGGAGATGTTGCAGGATATTTTTTACAGCTATGTGAATTGTTTTGTGTGTTGACAGTGCTAATAACAGGAGCAGTGTGAAAAATCGCGCCGCTCAGAAATGAGGAGCAAAATGAGAAATACATTGATAGTGGGCGGTGCCTTCGAAGGAAAAACAAAATACGCAAAGGAAGTATTAAATTATTCAGATGAACACATAATATTTCCAGACAGAGATATGCTTATTGATGCCATGAGAACCCGACTTTCGATTGAGGACTTGTTTTTTAAGCTTACCTGTGAAAAAGAGGGCTGGTGCATAATAATTAATCAGGTTGGGAGCGGAATAGTTCCGATTGACAGGGAAGAGAGAATGTATAGAGAGTATGTGGGAAGCTTCTCATGTCTTGTGGCTGATAAGGCAGATTATGTCTACAGGGTAGTTTGCGGTTTGGCACAGGAGATTAAAGGAAAATAAAAAAATGGAAATTGCATTTATAAGACATGGAAAGACAGAGGGAAATCTTACAAAAAAATACGTAGGAAGAACTGATGAGAGCTTATGTGAGGAAGGTATTAGGGAAATGAATATGAATATCATCGGTGGAATGTATGATGATATAGAGCCTGACAAAGTAATAGTAAGCTCAATGGTAAGATGCGTACAGAGTGCAAAGCTTTTGTTTCATGATGTTGAAATTGTAGAAGTGGAAGAACTTAAGGAATGTGACTTTGGTGATTTTGAGGGAAAGAATTATGCTATGCTTAATGGCAATGAAGATTATCAGAGATGGATTGACAGTATTGGTACACTTCCTTTTCCAAATGGTGAGAGTGTAGAAGAGTTTAAACACAGATGCAAAAATGCTTTTTTGGAGATTGTGAATAAGTATAATAGCTGTAAATGTCTGGCATTTGTGGTGCATGGCGGCAGTATAATGGCTATTATGGAAGCCTTTGATAAGGATAAAAAGAACTACTTTGATTATCAGGTATCAAATGGTGAGGGATATCTGACAGAATATAATAATGGAATAATAACTGTAAAAAAGGAACTAAAGAAATAATGGAAATACTTATTGGATTTGTCATCGATTTTATACTTGGGGATCCCTATAATCTGCCACATCCTGTCAGATGGATAGGTAATCTGATATCAGGACTTGACAGACTTATGTATAGAGAAGAGGACAGTGATAAGAAAAAATTCATAAAGGGAATGATACTTGCTATTATTGTGATTGTAGTGACTGTGTCTCTGCCACTTATAATTCTTTTTTTTACCTACAAGGTTAACAAAATAATTGGGATTTTTGTGGAAGGTGTGATGTGTTATTATCTCATAGCACCTAAAAGTCTTAAAAAAGAGAGTATGAAGGTATGTAAAGAGCTTGAAAAGGGCAATACAAAGGGAGCAAGATATGCAGTGTCCATGATAGTTGGACGGGACACAGAAAGCCTTGATGAAAAAGGAATAGCAAAGGCAGCAGTTGAAACTGTTGCAGAGAATACATCAGATGGAGTTACTGCACCGATTATGTACATTGTCATTGGTGGAGCAGGTCTAGGTTTTTTGTATAAGGCAGTCAATACTATGGATTCCATGATTGGATATAAGAATGACAAATATATGTATTTTGGACGTTTTGCAGCAAAGCTTGATGATGTTTTGAATTATATTCCATCAAGAGTTACAGCACTATTTATGATAGCAGCGTCAGGTATACTTGGCTATGATTTTAAATCTGCATTCAGAATATGGAGAAGAGACAGACGAAAACATAAGAGTCCCAATTCTGCACAGACAGAGGCGGTTTGTGCAGGAGCACTGGGGTTAGAGCTTGCAGGAGATGCATATTATTTTGGGAAGCTTGTTAAGAAGGATACGATTGGTGACAATAAAAGAGAGATAGAAGCACGTGACATAAAAAGAGTAAATAACATTATGTATGTGACCTCTGTTATGGTGCTTGTTATATGTGTTGCAATAAGGTTTATGATTAGAGGAATATATGGATAAATATACACATGGTGGAAATATATATGACAATTTAATAAAGTATGATTTTTCGGCAAATATTAATCCGCTTGGTATGCCTCTTAAGGTAAAGCAAACAATTGTTGATAATATTCCTCTCTGTGAGCATTACCCGGATGTTGATTATAGAGAATTAAAAAAAGAGATTGCTGCATTTAGAAAAGTGGATGAAGAATGTGTCTTGTGTGGCAATGGTGCGATTGAGATTATCTATAAGATTTGCAGTGTGGTAAAACCCCAAAGGGCATTACTTGCTATTCCTTGCTTTAGCGAATATGAGAAGGCACTTAGCGAAGCTTTGGCACACATAGTTAAATACAACCGAAGTGAGGAGTATGATTTTAGATTAAGAGAAGATTACATAGACTATCTGACTCCTGATATTGATATGGCTATTCTCTGTCAGCCCAATAATCCGTCTGGCGACATGATAGAAAAAGATTTGCTTGATAAAATTATAAAAAAAGCACAGGAGAGTGATATTTTTCTTGTGATAGATGAGTGCTTTATTGACTTTGTGAAGGATAATAGTCATGTAACTGCTCTCAGATATTTAGAGTACGAAAAATTGTTAGTGGTAAATGCATTTACGAAAGCTTTTGCGATGCCGGGACTCAGACTTGGATATGGGATAAGTAGTAACAGAGAGCTAATTAGAAAAATGTCTGTATTCGGACCGGAGTGGAGTGTATCTGTACCGGCCCAGTTAGCAGGTGTTGCGGCGCTAAAAGAAAAAGATTATCTTCTAAAAACAGTGGAATATGTTGAGGATGAACGAAAATATTTAATATCATCACTTAGAGAAAAAGATATAAGAGTAATAGATAGTGCTGCTAATTTTTTGATGATAAAATTTGACAAAAATCAGGTGGAAAAGCTGTATAATAATGGCATTATGATAAGGGATTTAGACAATATTGAAGGGCTTTGCGGCAGAGGATATTACAGAATAGCTGTGAGAACACATAAAGAGAACGAAGAACTGGTTAAGATTATACAGGAGGAATAAAAGTGGCGAAGTGCATAATGATACAGGGAACGATGTCAAATGTTGGAAAGAGCTTATTTGCGGCAGCGTTATGTAGAATATTTAAACAGGATGGATATAGAGTGGCACCATTTAAATCTCAGAATATGGCACTTAATTCTTTTATCACAAAGGACGGCTTTGAGATGGGGAGAGCTCAGGTTATGCAGGCGGAAGCGGCAGGGATTGAGCCGGATGTGTGTATGAATCCTATTCTTTTAAAACCCACTACTGATGTGGGTTCACAGGTTATCGTGAACGGAAAAGTAGTTGGAAATATGAAGGCAAAAGAGTATTTTGACCGCAAGAAGGAATTCCTTAAAGATATAATGAGCGCTTATGAAAAGCTTGATAAGGAGTATGACATTATCGTGATAGAAGGAGCAGGAAGTCCTGCTGAGCTTAATCTTAAACGAGATGATATTGTAAATATGGGGCTTGCAAAGCTTCTTAATGCACCGGTTTTGCTGGTGGGCGATATAGACAGAGGAGGAGTATTTGCGCAGCTTATCGGTACTGTAGAGCTTCTTTCAGAAGATGAGAGAGCACTTATTAAGGGACTGATTGTAAACAAATTCAGGGGAGACAGGAATCTGTTTCGTGATGGGATAGATATTCTTGAGGAGAAGAGTAATATAAAGGTTGCAGGTGTAGTGCCGTATGTGAATGTGGATGTGGAGGATGAAGACAGTCTGTCTGATAAATTTGAAAAATCCTCAAGGTTGATAATTGATATAGCTGTGATAAAGCTTCCAAAGATGTCGAACTATACAGATTTTGATGTGTTTAACCAGTACAAAAATGTATCACTCAGATATGTCAGTAACACAGGCGATTTTGGTAATCCTGATTTTGTGATTATTCCGGGGACTAAGAGTACAATTGAAGACATAAAGTGGCTTAGAGAGTCTGGTTTTGAAGTGCTGATAAAAAGGGCTGTTAATAATAAAGTACCTGTGTTTGGAATTTGTGGCGGGTATCAGATTTTAGGAAGAAAAATATCAGATCCTCTTGCCAGTGAGTCTGGTGGAGAAATCGAAGGATTGTCACTTTTGCCGGTGAATACCATTTTTGGCCAAGAGAAAAGAAGAACAAGAGTTTGCGATACATTTGGAGAGTGTGATGGGATTTTTGCAGATTTGGCAGATGAGACTGTGAAAGGGTATGAGATTCATATGGGTAAAACTTATATTGAGGGCGGAGTTGATACGAATAATATCATATATGGATGTAATGTGAATAACATATATGGAAGCTATGTTCATGGGATTTTTGATAACGGAAAAATATCAGAGAAAATTGTTCGTGCACTTTATAAGAAGAGAGGACTTGATTTTGACAGCTTCGAGACAGAATCGGCAGACAGAGTGTTATACAAAGAGATGCAGTATGATAAGCTTGCAAGAGAAGTCAGATATAATATTGACCTTGATTACATTTATAAAATATTACAGTTGTAAATTTAAAATATATATGCTATAATTCACGCCAGTTGAATAAACAGGTGGTGCCATTAGTGCAAAATATCTTTGTATATAATGGTTAAAAGGGAAACAGGTGAAAGACCTGTACGATCTCGTCACTGTGATAAGGGAGCTGATATCCACGTGTGTATGCACAGTCACTGAATTGATATTTGGGAAGACGGATGGATGCGAAGATCTTTAAGTCAGGAAACCTGCCACTTTGTTGGTACCGGATTAAGAATCCAGATCACGAGGAATTGGTCGTACTGTTTTATGTCAGTTTATCGTTCCAGGTATACTGACCTTTTTTCTTTGTGCATTTTTTATTTCTTTTTGTGGTTCGACAGGTTTGTTCACATAATAGTAGGAGGTAAAAAAATGAGAAAGAAATTATTTGTAACATTGATGTGCGTATGTATGGCAGCATCAGCCGTGTCATGTGGAAAGAGTGATGATAAGAAAGAAAACACCACAACCACCACACAGGCAGTTAACCTTAATGAGGATCAGGAAGAGGAAGAAAATTACAACACAGGTGATGCTTCACTGGACAAAGTAAGGAATGAAGATGGAATGGGAGAAAACGAACTGTTGGTAGTATCTTTTGGAACCAGTTATAATGATAACAGAAGATTAACTATCGGTGCAATTGAACAGAGACTCGAAGATGAGTTTGGAAAAGATTACTCAGTTAGAAGAGGATTTACTAGCCAGATAATAATTGACCATGTAAAGAGAAGGGATAATGTAACAATTGACAACGTAAAGGAAGCACTTGACAGAGCCAGCAATAATGGAGTTAAGAAGCTTGTAGTACAGCCTACACATCTTATGAACGGTCTTGAGTATAAGGATGTAGTAGATGAAATTGCTAATTATTCAGATGCCTTTGAGAAGGTGGTAATAGGTGAACCGCTTCTTACATCAGATGATGACTTTAGAAAAGTGATGGAAGCTATTGTGGATGCCACAAAGGAATACGATAATGGAGAAACAGCTATATGTTTTATGGGACATGGTACTACTGCCGATTCTAACCAGGTATATCCTAAAATGCAGGATACATTAACAAATGCCGGTTATGAGAATTATTTCATAGGAACTGTAGAAGCTGCTCCTACTCTTGATGATGTAGTGGCAGGTGTAAAAGCCGGAGGATACAAGAAAGTTGTTCTTATGCCTCTTATGATAGTGGCAGGTGACCATGCCAATAATGATATGGCAGGTGATGAAGAAGGAACATGGAAGAAGACATTTGAAGCAGAAGGTTATGAAGTGGAATGTATTACAAAGGGACTTGGTGAAATAGAGGCGATTAGAGATATTTTTGTAGAACACACAAGGTCTGCAATTGAAAAAATCAAATAGAGAGGATTACTAGAATGAAGAAGAAAATATATTTACTTTCACTCGTATGCATAAGTGTGATGATGATGGTAGCCTGTAACAGTAGTGATTCAAAGAAGAGTGAAACAACTACGTCAGAAGAAGCAACTGTAAAGCAGGAGGAAGTGACAGAAGCCGGTATGGAACCGATTGAAGCTTCAAAACTTAAAGATGGTGAATATTCCATAGATGTTGCATCAAGCTCATCAATGTTTAATATCACTGCCTGTACACTCACTGTTAAGGTTGGACAGATGAGTGCCGTTATGACAATGGGTGGAACCGGATATAAGTACATATATATGGGAACAAGTGAAGAGGCAGAAAAAGCAGATGAAGCTTCATTCATTACTCCGGTAGAAAATGAAAACAAAGAACATACTTTTACAGTACCTGTCGAAGCACTTGATAAAGCTATAGATGTAGCTGCATTTAGTGCAAAGAAAGAGCAGTGGTATGATAGAAAGCTCTGTTTTAAGGCACAGTCATTAGATACAGATGCGTATGCAGATGGTGTAATTAATGTAGCAGAGATTTCAAGTCTTAAGGATGGCGAATATACAGTCGAGGTAAGTCTTGAAGGTGGCTCGGGTAAAGCCGGCATATCTTCTCCTGCAAAGCTTAAGGTAGAAGATGGTAAGACAACTGCTACTATAGTGTGGAGCAGTAAGAATTATGACTATATGAAGGTTGATGATGTTAAGTACAATAATCTTAACGAAGGTGGAGACTCAACATTTGAGATTCCTGTAATTGGTTTTGATTACAGAATGCCTGTTATTGCAGATACAGTTGCAATGAGTGAACCACATGAAATAGAATATACATTATTCTTTGATTCAACAACAATAAAATAAATGTAACAATAAAAGCTGTCGCATATATGACTGTGGCAGCTTTTTTGAATAGGATATGGATATGAGAATGAGAAAAATTATATTTACATTTTTAATAGTTATGATTTGTATGGCACTTTTCGGGTGCAAAAAAAATAATACTGATATGGTTTCGATAAAAGAGCTTGAAAAGACAGGCTCTATGGATTTGAAATACGCAACAGCATTTAGCGTTGATTATTATAGAGATGGATATAGAGTTATTCATGTAGATAAAGGTGATGATATATTAGTTGTGCCGCAGGGAGCGGATGTACCTGAATGTGATGATGATATAGTGGTAGTAAAACAGCCGATTGAGAATATGTATATGGTGTCATCATCAGCAATGGATTTGGTTTGTGAGCTTGGTGTGACTGATAAAGTCAGATTCACCGGAACTAAGTATGATGAATTGTGTATAGAGAAAGCGAAGAAGGCGGTTGATAATGGTGAAATGTTTTATGCAGGAAAGTATAATGAGCCTGATTTTGAACTTTTACTTGAAAAAAACTGTGATATTGCTGTTCAAAATACTATGATTTACCATAATCCGGGAGTAAAGGATAAACTAAACGAGGTGGGAATTCCTGTTATTGTTGAATTATCAAGTATGGAGGGTCATCCGTTAGGAAGGGTTGAATGGATAAAGTTTTATGGTGTACTCTTTGGCAGGGAGAAAGAGGCAGAAGCATTTTTTGAAAACCAATTGGAAAGTCTTAAGGAGATTCAGGAAAGCATTAGTTCGGGAGAAAGACCTAAGGTGGCATATTTTTTTGTAACCTCAAATGGTGCGGTTAATGTCAGAAAATCAGGTGATTATATTGCTAAAATGATAGAAACTGCAGGTGCAGAATATGTGTTTGATGACCTGACGAATGAAAATGCATTGTCAACAATTAATATCCAGATGGAAGAATTTGTTGAAAAAGCTATGAATGCAGATTATCTTATATATAACAGTTCAATTGACGGTGAGTTAAATTCAGTGGAAGAGCTTTTGACGAAATGTCCGCAGATGAAAGATTCAGTTGCCGTAAAGAATAACAATGTTTTCTGCACTTCAAAAAATATGTTTCAGCAGACTACAGGAACTGTTAATATGATACTTGATATGCATAATATGATTTCTGGAAATAATGATTTTAGATATTTGTTTAGAGTAAAGGATAAGGATGAAAAATAAGAAAATATGGTATGTCTTTTTGACAGGGCTATTAATAATGCTTTTTGTTTTGAATATTTCTCTTGGCAGCGTTGAGATAAGCGTCAGTGAACTTGTTGATATTATCTTTAAAGGCGAGGAGGGCGTACATAGAAAAATCGTTATGAATATACGTCTTCCAAGAGCACTTGCTGCCATTTTGCTTGGCGGAGCATTGTCTGTTTCAGGATATTTGCTACAGACATTCTTTGCAAATCCCATTGCAAGTCCATTTGTGCTTGGTATATCCCACGGAGCAAAGATGGCAGTGGCTTTCGTTATGATATATTTTATTGATAACGGACTTAAGGTTGACAGTGCAACTATGATTATTGCAGCGTTTATTGGCTCTATGATATCAGTTTTGTTTATTTTGATTATATCAGGAAAAGTCACCACAGTCTCGACGTTAATTATCTGTGGTGTTATGATTGGATATATCTGCAATGCGATAACAGATTTCCTTGTAACCTTTGCAGATGATTCAAATATTGTAAATCTTCACAACTGGTCACTTGGAAGTTTTTCGGGGATTACAATGGACAATGTAAAAGTTATAGCTGTAGCTGTCATATTGGGAGTTATCCTGTCTATGATGATTTCAAAGCCGATAGGAGCATACCAGCTTGGGGAAAGTTATGCCAAAAGTCTTGGAGTAAATGTTTCACTTCTCAGAGTTATGCTTGTGGTATTATCAAGTATATTGTCATCCACAGTTACAGCATTTGCAGGACCTGTGTCCTTTGTGGGAATTGCGGTTCCTCATATTGTGAGAAATATGTTTAAGACATCAAAAGCGTCAACAATTATACCGGCGTCATTTCTGGCAGGTGCATCGTTTTGTCTTATGTGTGATTTGATAGCAAGAACAGTGTTTGCACCGACAGAGATGAGTATAAGTACAATTACAGCAGTTTTTGGTGCACCGATTGTTATTGTTATTATGATAAAGAGAAATTCAGGAGTTAAGTAGGGAAAAATGATTAGAATTAACACGTCTGATTTAGAAGTAGGATATGGAAAAAAAACAATAATAAAGAATATAAATATCGATATACAAAAAGGTGAAATAGTAGCGCTTATCGGTCCTAACGGAGCCGGTAAATCAACTATTTTAAAGAGCATTACAAAGCAGTTGAAAAGAATAAGTGGTGATATTAAAATTCTTGATGCGGATATTGATAGTATTCATCAGACAGAGCTTGCAAAGACTATGGCGTATGTGTCCACTGACAGAATAAGTGTAGATATGACAAGCTGTTACGATATTGTAAGTCAGGGGAGATATCCATATACAAACAAATTCGGTACACTTGGTATGGAGGATAGAGCAGAGATAGAAAAAGCATTAAAAATGGTAAACGCATATGATTTAAAGAATGAAGATTTTTCAAGGATAAGTGACGGACAGAAGCAAAAGATTAAGCTGGCAATGGCTATTTGCCAGAAACCGGACATAATAGTCCTTGATGAGCCAACTTCTTTTCTTGACATAAAGCACAAAATAGAGATATTAGAGATTTTAAAGGATATGGCAGATAGTGGAATGACAGTTGTGATGTCACTTCATGAGCTTGAGCTTGTAAGAATTATTGCGGATAAGGTGATTTGTGTGGACAAAGGAGAAGTGATTAAGTTCGCCGGGATAGAAGAAGTATTTACACTTGATTTTATAAGCAGACTGTATCATATTGAGAAAAACATTTTTAGCGAATATTCAGATAAACTTGGACTTAGATTAATAAAATAATTGTAACTGTTCAGAGCTAACCTCGAAAACTGTCGTTTTCTCGGTGTGGCGTATCCGCCAAATATATTTTTACATTTAAACGTTCACGAATGCAAGCATTCATCACGTTTAAATGTAAAAATATGCTTAGCTCTGAACAGTTGCAAATAGTTACTGAAATAATCGTATGACTGTGGTATAATATCAATAATTATGCGATTTGATGAAAGGCGAGATTATTTAGCTATGGATTTGTTTGAATATATGCGTACAACTAACACACAAAAGGAGTCGCCACTTGCTTCAAGAATGAGACCGGAAACACTTGAGGAGGTGGTTGGGCAGGAGCACATAATAGGCAGGGATAAGCTTTTATACAGGGCGATAAAAGCAGACAAATTTAAGTCTATTATTTTCTTCGGACCTCCGGGAACCGGTAAGACCACACTTGCCAAGGTGATTGCTGCGACTACTAAGGGTGAATTTACACAGCTTAATGCAACAGTCTCGGGCAAGAAGGATATGGAAGAGGTGGTTGCAAAGGCAAAGGACAATTATTCTATGTATGGAAGAAAGACTATTCTGTTCGTGGATGAGATACATAGATTTAATAAGGCGCAGCAGGATTATTTACTCCCGTTTGTTGAGGATGGGACTGTTGTGTTAATTGGGGCTACAACAGAGAATCCATATTTTGAAGTTAACAGGGCTTTGATATCAAGGTCGGCAGTGTTTGAATTAAAGCCGCTGGATGCAGATGATATTAAGAAATTGATTATAAGAGCGGTGACAGATGAGAAAAAGGGTCTTGGTGCTTATGGTGCAGTAATCGATGACGATGCGGTTAATTTTCTTGCGGATGCATCAAACGGTGATGCCAGATGTGCACTCAACGCAGTTGAGCTTGGTGTGCTCACTACTGCTCCAGGTGAAGATGGGAAGATAAGGATTACTACAGAAGTGGCATCTGAATGCATTCAGAGAAGAAATGTATTGTATGACAAAGATGGTGACAATCATTATGATACTATTTCAGCTTTTATAAAGAGTATGCGAGGTTCAGATCCCCAGGCAGCAGTTTATTATCTGGCAAGAATGTTGTATGCGGGGGAAAGTGTTACATTCATTGCGAGACGAATAATGATATGTGCTGCAGAAGATGTAGGGCTTGCAGATCCACTGGCATTGAAGGTGGCAGTAGCGTGTGCACAGGCTGTTCATCAGCTTGGTATGCCGGAGGCAAGAATACCACTTGCACAGGCGGCGATATATGTGGCAAGCGCACCAAAGAGCAATTCAGCTTACAATGCCATTAACGAGGCACTGAGAGTTGTAGAGAAAGAGAAAACTTATGATATACCATCATATCTTAAGGTTGGTTCGTATAAGGGAGCAGAGGAATTAAACCACGGTGTCGGATATAAATATGCACATGATTATGATAAGCACTATGTAAAACAGCAATATCTTCCGGACGAGCTTAAAGACAGAATATTTTATACTCCTACGGATAATGGATATGAGAGAGAGATTAAAGAGTATTTCAAATATATTAATAAAGATGAAGAGGTATAACCGGGATGAAGGAACTGGTAGGAAAACTATCAAGAGGTATAATAGAATATAACGGCTCAGTTATCGACTTTACAGAGAGTGAGATTGAAGCCGAAGTCGCGGCAGGAAGTCTGTATGAGGGAAGCTTTAATATTAAAACGGACGATTTAAGAAAAATAAAAGGAGTAGTATACACTACTAATCGCTCAGTAAGAATTATTAACAGACAGTTTGTTGGCAGTGATATTGTAATCAGGTATGAGGTAGATGCAGAAGTTTTAAATGAAGGCGATAAAGTTGATGGTAAGTTCTGTGTGGTAAGCGATGGAGGAGAAGGAATACTAAGGTACTCCTTTAAAGTTGTGTGTCCAAAGATAAATGTTTCAGTTGGAGAAATAAACGACTTATTCCAGTTTGCGGGACTTATGAAAAATGACTACGAGGAAGCGATAAAGATTTTTATTTCGCCGGAATTTAAGGATATTTTCTTAAGAGATGACTTGTATGGTCAGGCACTTTATGATGGAGTAATCAATTCAAAAGATAAGAAACAGGCACTCGAAGAATTCTTAGTGGGAATTAAGAAAAAAAACAATGTTACTTTATCGGTTTCAGACAGCAACAGAGAGTATGTGAATCTTACACAGCCTAATTCAGACGTTGTGGTGATATCAAAGGATGTTGCCGGATATGTTGACATTAAGGTTGATGTGCGTGGCGATTTTATTACTAATTGTAAGACGAGAATTACTTCTGACGATTTTGCAGGAAGTAACTATGAATATAAGTATCTGATAGACACTGACAGACTACATGACGGGATGAACTATGGAACAATTATTTTCCAGACAGTTTTCCAGTCGCTTACCTTGCAAATATCAGTTGATAACACACATGATTATAGTGTTGAGAAAAGGGAAGTAAAAAAGTGTATCAGAAGACTTATGAAGATGTATATCGATTTCAGATGCAGAAGATATACTGCTGATGTGTGGTCAGAGAAGTCTCTTAGTATAATTGAGAGGGCAAGAGGGTTTGATGACAGTTATGATTTCTTAAAGCTTATTCAGGCTCAGATATATTTGACAAGGAATAAAGAGGCAGAAGCTGCGTGGCTGCTTGACAGTGTTGCAAATAATATACTTGATAATGTGGATGATAATCTGGAGCTTTATTGTTATTACCTGTATGTTAGAACTCTCCAAAGAAGAGACCATGTAATGACTAATGATATTTTCCTTAAGATAAAATCCTATTATGATGGCGGATATGATAGCTGGAGAATATTATGGATATTGTTGTATCTTGATAATTCGTATGAGAGCAATGTAAGTCTTAAGGTGGCTAGAATAAAAGAGCAGTTTAACAAAGGCTGTTACAGTCCGCTTATGTATTATGAGGCGATAAATGTGTTTAACAAACAGCCACAGTTGTTAAGAGTTATAAATGATTTTGAACTTCAGGTGCTTATGTTTGGATGTAAGTATGAGATTATCGAGGAGAAGCTTGCAATTCATGTAGCAGAGCTTGCTTTGCTGGAGAAGAATTTCAGACCGATAATGTTTAAGGTGCTGACATACTTTTATGATATGTTTGGCAAAAAAGAGATACTTAACGCTATATGCAGTGTTTTGATTCGAAGTAACATCACAGGCAGTAAATATTTTAAATGGTACGCAGAAGGTGTAAAGAGGGAACTTAATCTCACAAGACTTTATGAGTATTATATGTTCACTATTTCAGATAGAAGTATGGAGCTTCTTCCGAATATTATATATATGTATTTTGTGTATAATGGTAATCTTCTTTTTCACAGAGAAAGCTATTTATATGCTAACATAATTCATAACAAAGAGAAGATTCCAAATATTTACAAGAATTACAAGGCTAATATGGAGAGATTTGCGCTTGATAATTTATCAAGAGGCAATATGAACAGAAATCTTGCCATCGTGTACAGAGAGTTTTTGCAGGGTTCTGTAATAAAGGATGAAATAGCAAAGAATCTGCCACATATTCTTGCTACTCATGAGCTGATCTGTGACAATAAGAATATGTGTAAGGTGATTGTAATACATAAAGAGATTGCAAGCGAAAAGGTTTATGTCCTCAGAGATGGGATTGCCAATATAGAGATTTTTACAGAGGATGCAATTGTTATGGCTGAAGATATGGAAGGTAACAGGCATTTTAAAACAGTTAATTTTGCAATCAGAAAATTACTCGATAACAATTCTCTTATGAGTATGTGTGAGGGCAAATGTGATGATGATATTTATTATGTGGCTGCGATAACGGAGCAGTTCTTAAAATACCACAACTCCTCAGGGAACACGATTAATACTTTTAAGAATATTATGCAGATGGACAGGTTCAGATATTCGTTTAAAAAGAGTATTATGAAGGATATTATTGATTATTACTATGAGAATTATGATGGTGATGAGCTTGACGATTATCTTAAGAGCATTGATTTAGATGAGATTGATTTAGAATCAAGAATAAAGGTGATAGAGCTTCTCATTATGCGGGGACTATATGAAGAGTCGTATGAAGCAGTTAAGAACTACGGATATGTACAGATGGCACCCGGAAAATTATTAAAGCTTGTAAGCAGATATTTAGTGTTAGTAAGCTCAGAAAGTGATGAGCTTTTAACAGAATTGGCAGCCTTTGCTTTTGTTAAGGGCAAGTACAACGAGAGCACGCTTTCGTATCTTTGTGAGAATTATAATGGTATTACGAAGGATATGATTGAGATATGGAAGGCAGGAATTGATTACTCTGTAGAGAGCAGAGATTTAGAGGAGAGACTTATCGCACAGATTCTGTTTAGCAGAGCCCATACAGGATATCTTGTTGATATATTTGATTCTTATGAGAAAAAAGGTGCAAATGAGACTGTTAAGAAAGCATATTATTTTTATGTATCATACAACTATTTTGTAAAAGAAAAACCGGTTAATGATAAGTTTTTTATCCAGTTAGAAAGAGAACTTCTAATCCAGGCTAAGTCTCATGATATTCTTCATGAACTGTGCAAAATAGCGTATCTCAGATATGTATGTGACTTAAAGGAACCGCAGAAAAAACAGATTGACCTTAGCAGAAAACTTCTGGTGGATATGTCTGATAAAAACATTAATTTTGAATTTTTCAAAAGATTTGGAAAGTGGTTTGAAATTCCGGATTCTGTAGCTATGAAAGCAGTTATTGAATATAGAACATCGCCTGACTGTGAGGTGTATATTCACTACAATACTGAAAAAGGAGCAGTCAGTGATCATTACGAAAGAAGTCAGATGGAATCAAAATTTAAGGGGATATATACTAAAGAACTTCCGATTTTTTATGGTGAAAATATCAGGTATTATATTACTGAAGAGAACTTAAGAGGAACTAATATTACGGAAAGCGAGAATTATTATCTTGGCGATGATATTGTGTGTGTCAATAATACCGCATACGGAATGATTAATGATATCCTTAGATGTATGGATATGAAGGAAGAGACGACAGTTAGAGAATTAACTAAAGAATACTATATTAATTTGAATGTTGCAAAAAAAGCATTTGATATTTTGTAGTTTTCGGAAATGAGGACAGAATGGAGAGTAGTATTGGAATAGTAGTGGGGGTGGATTTGGCAGCGGATTACACCCAGATAAGCTATTATGTAACAGGTATGAGTGAACCTGATTCTATGAGTACAATACATAATGAACAAAAATATCTTATTCCTACTGTGTTGTTCAAATGGAAGGATAAGGATGAGTGGCTTTTAGGTGATGAGGCCATGCTTCGTGCAGGACGGCATGAGGGGACAGCAGTTGATGATATCCTCAAAAAAGTTCTTCTTGACAAAGGTGACACAATAGAGGGCAGGGAATATACTGCAAAGGAAATATTAGATATTTATTTCAGGCTTTTATTTGAACAGATAAGAAGAGGATGCAATATATCATGTATCGAAGCAATAGGTATTACAATCGAGTACCCGGACAGGGTTCTTATAGATAATATTTACAGCTCTGTTAAGGAACTTGGTATAGAAGAGGATAAGATAAGAGTTGTTGGTCACTCTGAGGCACTGCTTTATTTTATTACTAATCAGAAAAAAGAGATATGGACAAATGATGTTGCCTTGTTTGATTTTTCGAAGGATCACTTTATATACAGAAAAGTTAGCAGGGTGAGAGGAAGAAATCCGGAAGTCTTAGACGTTTCAGAATATGATTTGTCAGATGAATTCTCTTACGAAGATCTTAAAAATGAAGAGGGAAGAATAAAAGCTGATGAGAGATTGTTAACTATTGTTCAAAATGATTTCAAATCTCACATAGTGTCAGCAGTATTCCTTACCGGTATGGGATTCTATGATGAGGATTTCATAAAGAATTCCCTTCCCTATTTATGCAATAAGCGAAGAGTATTTAAGGGACATAATTTGTTTGTAAAAGGTGCCTGTTATGCCATAATGGAAAAACTTTCGATTATAAACAATGATTGTTATCAGTTTATGTGTACAGGAAGGACTTTTGTGACAATCGGGATAAATGTACTCCACAGAGATAAGACAGTTATGCTTTGTCTGTCAAAAGCCGGAGTTAACTGGTATGAAGCAGGTGCAATTGTGAAATGTATTCTTGATGATACTAAAGAAATCAATGTCAAGGTAATAAATCCGGTCAACAAGGTGGAAAGAGACATAAAGCTTGATTTATCAGAATTTCCTGACAGACCAAATAAGACGACAAAGGTAGAGATTACAGTTGCGTATAAAAGTGAGAAGCAGTTGAGTATAATTGTAAGAGATTTAGGATTTGGTGATTTCTTTGAAGCATCAGACAAAATACTTCGAATGAACATCAATACTGAGGAATGGATATAGTATGAGTGGATTATTATTATGTGGAAAAGAGGCTAAGCTTCCATTTCATATTGAGAGTGCGGATATTGATATATATTCAATTGAGGAACTGGCATATTATCTGCACAACAATATTTTTATGGTTGGAAAAGAATTCTTTGATGAGGAATTGATAGAATTTATACATACCCAGCTTGAAATGGAAGGACTGGCAGGAAAAATTAAATATTTGACAGACCATAGAGGAACATTTCCGGAGCTTATGATGACAATAGTTAATGCTTCAGGGTATTACAATGAGGAAGAAGTTGAAGAACTTGTAAATACTCTTAGGATGATTGGAACAAAGTCGGTAACTGAGAGGCTTAAAGTGAGAGCAGACCTTTTTATGGAGGCCGGAAAACTGGGAAGAGCATTTGAGATTTACAAAGAGATTCTGACGATGCAGAGAGATAAAACCCTTACTAATATTTTTTATGGGAAGGTATGTAACAATCTGGCGTGCATATATGCAAGAAGAATGGAATACAGTGAGGCAGTTATATATTATAGAAAAGCCTATGAATTATGTCAGGATGAAAACATAGTAAAATCAATCATCAAAATTGATTTGCTAAGTTCTAACGAAAAGGATTTGTTAGAAGATACATTAAAGTATAAGGTTAGTGATGAAGTGCTTGACCTGGTGGGCGAAGAGCTAAAAAGTTATAGAGAAAGTGTTATGTCACAGCCTGAATATGATGAGATATGCGAGACGCTTGTATATGATGGTAAGCACAACTTAGACGATTATTATGAAGATATTCATAAGATAATAGATAAGTGGAAAGACGAGTACAGAAATGAAATGGTTTAAATGGCTAAGTAAAAGAAAAAATGATGATTTAGAATTTGAACAAAAATACGGTGACCTCTACAAAGAAAAAAAAGAAAGCGAAAGTGAAATTGGAGAAGTAGATAAGGTTTCATTTACCGGTAAAGAACAGGTCGTGCAGTACACAATTAACCAATGTGAGATTATGCAGGAATCGGCTAAGCGTATCGAGGATACAAAAATTGAATTTCAGGCGGTAAGTGACTATCTGTCTGATGTTCAGATGATAGAGTCGTTACCGGATAACTGTTTTCAGAAAATTCTCCATCTTGCAAAGAAAGTACTGGTACTTGAAAAGGACAGAAAAGAATTTGGAGGTTCAATGTCAAAGATGTCTAACAGGCAGTTTGACCTTATGAAGGAATACGAAGATAAGATAAAGGATGTACTTAAAGATTTAAAAGAGGATGAAGAGTATTGTCATGCAGTGTACACAGACCTTCATTATCTAAATGGTGAAAAGGTTGCGCTCAAACAGGAAAAGAGGGAGATGAAGGACAGAATAAGAATGGTGTCCGGTATTTCCAAAATATCTGTAGGTGCTTTCATAGCATTACTTGCGATAATTTTTCTGGTACAGATTAATACAGATGTATTTGTGACAGGTTATCTGTATGCGCTTATGGGGATAGCAGCGGTGCTTGCGACTACTCTTTTTGTGGTACATCACGAAGCAGTTTCAAATATATCCCTTATTGAAAGAAAACAGGCAAAGGCAATAAATCTTATTAACAAGTATAAGTTGAGATATGTGAATGTCAAATCACGAATTGACTATATGTATGAAAAATTCGGGGTACAGAATTCATATGAACTTAACAAAATATGGGGTCAGTATTTGAAAGTGAAAAAAGAACAGGAGGTATACCACAAGGCTTCGGACAAATTATACGAAGCGGAGGAAGAACTTGTTAATGAACTTTCAAATTATAATCTGAATGACTCGGAAATCTGGGTGAATCAGGCTTATGCAATCGTTGATTCGAATGAATTGAAGAGAATCAGGGATGAACTCATCAGAAGGAGAAACGCACTTACAAATAATATTGAGTATAATAGTGATGTGATAGACAGAAGCAAAAATAACATAAAGAAGCTGCTTTTAAAGTATCCTGATTATGCAAAAGAGATACAGGAAGTAGTGGAAAGTTACTAAACAAGACTTGACAAATATTAGCAAAAAAACTATATTTTAGAATAAGTGTTTTTTATAGCAGAAAAAGGAGAAATGAACATGGCAAAGGAATTAGAGAAAAACTATAATCCTGCACAGATAGAGCAGAAGTGGTACGATAACTGGGTTGAGAATAAATATTTTCATGCAGAAGTGAACAGAAGCAAGAAACCTTTTACAATTGTGATGCCACCTCCAAATATTACAGGACAGCTCCATATGGGACATGCTCTTGATAATACAATGCAGGATATAATTATCAGATATAAGAGGATGGCCGGATATGAAGCTCTTTGGCTTCCTGGTACAGACCATGCATCTATTGCAACAGAAGCTAAGATTGTTGAGAAGATGAGAGAAGAAGGCATCGACAAAGAAGATATCGGAAGAGACAAATTCTTAGAGAGAGCCTGGGAATGGAAGAAGCAGTATGGTGGAAGAATTGTTTCACAGCTTAAGAAGATTGGTTCTTCATGTGACTGGGACAGAGAAAGATTCACAATGGATGAAGGCTGTAACAAGGCTGTAAAGGAAGTATTCGTAAACCTTTACAACAAGGGACAGATTTATCGTGGTGAGAGAATTATCAACTGGTGTCCTAAGTGTCTTACATCTATTTCAGATGCTGAGGTAGAATATGAAGATCAGGCAGGTCATTTCTGGCATTTAAGATATCAGTTATCAGACGGCAGTGGTTATATCAACTTAGCTACAACAAGACCGGAGACATTACTTGGTGATACTGCTGTTGCTGTTAATCCTAATGATGACAGATACAAGGATATGATAGGTAAGACTGTAATACTTCCTATTGTTCACAGGGAGATTCCGATTATTGCAGATGAATATGTAGAGATGGATTTTGGTACAGGTGTTGTAAAGATTACTCCTGCACACGACCCTAACGATTTTGAGGTAGGTTTAAGACATAATCTTGAAGTAATCAATGTTATGACAGATGATGCAAAGATTGTTGATGAGTACGAGAAGTATGCAGGTATGGACAGATATGAGGCAAGAAAGGCCATTGTAGCTGACCTGGAGGCGGAAGGAGCTCTTATTAAGATTGAAGACTACAGCCATAATGTAGGTACATGTTACAGATGTCATACAACAGTAGAACCTAGAGTATCTAAGCAGTGGTTTGTAAAGATGGAAGAACTTGCAAAACCTGCTATCGAAGCAGTAAAGAATGGTGATACAAAGTTTGTTCCACCTCATTTTGATAAGACATATTACCACTGGTTAGAGAACATCAGAGACTGGTGTATCTCAAGACAGTTATGGTGGGGACACAGAATTCCTGCATTCTATTGTGATGATTGTGGAGAATTAGTAGTGACAAAGGAAGATACTTGTACGTGTCCAAAGTGTGGTAAGGAGATGAGACAGGATCCTGATACACTTGATACATGGTTTAGTTCAGCACTCTGGCCGTTTAGTACACTTGGCTGGCCTGAGAAAACAGAAGAGATGGAATACTTCTACCCAACTAATACACTTGTAACAGGTTATGATATTATTCCCTTCTGGGTTATCAGAATGGTATTCTCAGGACTTGAGCATACAGGAAAGACACCGTTTGACACAGTTCTTATTCATGGTCTTGTAAGAGATTCGCAGGGACGTAAGATGAGTAAGTCACTTGGAAATGGTATTGATCCGCTTGAAGTAATTGAAAAATACGGTGCTGATGCGCTTAGATTTACACTTATTACGGGTAATGCACCTGGTAACGATATGAGATTCTACTACGAAAGAGTAGAAGCCAGCAGAAACTTTGCAAACAAGGTATGGAATGCATCAAGATTTATTATGATGAATATGCCTGAGAAAGGTATTTCTTCAGTGGATGAGAGTACACTTACTGATGCTGATAAGTGGATTTTATCAAAGGTGAATGACCTTGTAAAAGATGTAACAGAGAATCTTGAGAAATACGAGCTTGGTATTGCAGCAAGTAAGCTTTACGATTTTATCTGGGAAGAATTCTGTGACTGGTATATTGAAATGGTTAAGCCAAGATTATACAGCGAGGATAACAAAACTAAGGCAGCAGCTTTATACACACTTAACGAAGTGCTTATTACATCACTCAAATTACTTCACCCATATATGCCGTTTGTAACTGAAGAGATCTTTACAACTCTTCAGGACAAGGAAGCATCCATTATGGTATCAGAGTGGCCTGTATATGATGAAGCCAGAAGCTTTAAGACAGAGGAAGAAAGTGTAGAAGTAATTAAGGAAGCTGTTCGCAGTATCAGAAACTTAAGAAGCGGAATGAACGTTCCACCTAGCAGAAAAGCTAAAGTATACGTAGTATCTGAAAGTGAAAAGATTAGAAAGATTTTTGAAGAGGGCAGAGTGTTCTTTGAGACATTATCATATTCTAATGAGATGATAGTACAGAGTGACAAGATGGGAATTGAAGAGGATGCAGTAGCAACAGTTATTCCTGATGCCACAATCTACATTCCGTTTGCAGAGCTTGTAGATGTAGAAAAAGAAATAGAAAGACTTAAGAGGGAACAGACTAAGCTTGAGAAAGAGCTCGCAAGAGTAAATGGTATGTTAGCTAATCCAAACTTCGTTAACAAAGCTCCGGAAGCTAAGATTAATGAAGAAAAAGAAAAGCAGGAAAAATACAACCAGATGATGGCTCAGGTTAATGAAAGACTTGCGCAGCTTACTAAATAATTAAGTCGAAACTTGCGATTGATAATAGTTGAAGTGAAGGTATAATATGGTTTATAGTTATGATGAAGCTACAAAATATATATTAGATATACCGAAGTTCACCAAGAAGAATCCTATGGATAATACAAGGCACCTTATGAAGTGCCTTGGTAATCCACAGGATTTATTTAAAATAATCCACGTGGCAGGGACAAATGGAAAAGGTTCTGTTTGTATGATGGTGAATAACATTTTGTGCAGTGCAGGCAAAAGTGTTGGTTTGTTTACATCGCCACATCTGGTGGATATGAGAGAGCGGATAAGGGTTAATAGCATACTTATCTCTAAAGAAGATTTTTTGGAAGCTTTTAATACGGTGTACGAGGCAGTACAAAAGATGAAGGAGGATGGTTATGACCACCCTACTTTTTTTGAGTACATTTTTGCAGTGGCAATGGTTGCATTTAAAAATAGTGATACCGAGTATGTTATTTTGGAGACAGGACTTGGAGGAAGACTTGATGCAACCAATGTGGTGGAAAAGCCTATAGTTACAGCTATTACTTCTATCGGGATGGACCATGTAGAGTATCTCGGAGATACTGTTGGTAAGATTGCTTTAGAAAAAGCAGGAATTATCAAAAAAAATGTCCCGCTTATATTTGTGAGTGAGGACGAAGAAGTAAGAGATGTCATTTTAGAAGTGGCAGAGGATAAAACGGAAAAAATAACAGCAGTTGATGAGAATTGCTACACATTAATAAAAAAACAAGATAAGCATATTGATTTTTCAATGGATTGTGGGTATTATTGTACGTGTGTGTTTGAAACACCATTTATTGCAGAGTATCAGATTCAAAATGCTGCAGTAGCTGTAAGTATTATTGAGGCAATCTCTGATATTCCGGCTAAATATGTGATAGACGGAATTAAGAATGTGTGCTGGGAAGGAAGAATGGAAGAAGTTGCCGGTGGCATAATTCTTGATGGCGCACATAATGAACCGGGAATAAGAGAATTTGCAAAAACTGTGTCAGAGATGAGTGTAGGAGGCAGGAAGCTTCTTTTATTTTCAGCAGTCAAAGATAAACAATTTGATCAGATGATAAAGCTGTTACTTGATGGAACTGATTTTTCTGGTATATATATAACAGAGATTGAAGGACAGAGGAAGCTTAAGGCGGATTTGATTGCAGATACATTTAGAAAATACGCAGATAACATAAAGATAACAGTTTATGAAGATATAGAACAGGCTTTTAATAGCGCTGTGAAAGAAAAAGATGAAGAGGATGTGTTATTTGTAGCAGGCTCGCTTTATCTGGTTGGTAGTATTAAGAGTATAATTGAAAGGAATAGGAACAATGATTAACTTTGAAGAGGAACTTAAAAGGTTTCATCCAAGTCTTGAGATAGATGAAGCAGAAGATGTAATATACAACAACAATAATATGTCAGATATGACTGATATTATTATTGAACTTTTGAACAGTAAGGATGGACAGAATAAGTAATTGAAAGGTTTTGGTGTTTTACATGAGATGCTATAATTGTGGCAACGTCCTTTCTGAGAACGATTTCTGTACAAGCTGTGGAGTGGACGTTAAGGAATATAAGAAGATAGTAAGGATGTCTAATACTTACTATAACAGCGCGCTTATGAAAGCTAAACAAAGAGATTTGTCAGGCGCGGTAGATTTGCTTAGACGAAGTGTTAAGTTTAACAAACATAATATAAAGGCTCGTAATTTACTTGGTCTTGTATATTTTGAGATGGGCGAAGTAGTACAGGCTATGGCAGAGTGGGTAATAAGCAAGAATATTATGCCGGAGAAGAATCTGGCAGATACTTATCTTAATACCTTACAATCTAACCCAAATAAGTTGGATACAATAAATCAGACTATTAAGAAATTCAATATTGCACTTGGTTATGCTGAGCAGGGAAGTTATGACCTTGCAGTTATACAGCTTAAGAAGGTGCTTAATGTCAATCCTAACTTAGTTAAGGGACATCAGCTGTTAGCTCTTTTATATATGCACAATAATCAGTATGAAAAAGCTAAGAGAGCGATAAAGAAGGCACTTAAGGTGGATGCAAATAATCCGTTAAGTAAGATGTATCAAAAGGAGATAGAAGAGGTACTTGATAAGACGACTAATATTCTTACACCTCCTGAAGAGAAAAATGCAGGAGGTAAGGAGCAACTTAGTGGATTTGACGTGATAATACCCCATAATTCTTATAATGACGCAAGTAAGGCGTCAACAACGGTTGTCAATATTCTGATTGGCCTTGTAATAGGTGCTGCTGCTGCATTTTTTTTAATAACGCCTACAAAGGTTAAGAGAGTGACGGCTGACCATAATGCTGAGATGAAGCAGCTGAATGCGAAATACGATGAAGTGGTTGCAGATGCAGAGGATAAACAGCGACAGATAGATTCACTTAATGGTGAGAAGTCGGATATTGAGAGTCAGTTAAAAGATGCCAATAACGCAAATGATGCTGTTTTGGATGCTTATGATAACGTACTAAAGGCGTTAGACGAGTATAATAAAGGTGATTATATTAAGTGTGCAGAGGCTTTGTCTACAATAGACGAAGAAAACAGTTTATCAGAGACTTTTAATAATATGTATAAAACTCTTAAAGAAGAGTCTTTTACTAAAGCGGCAGAAAATGCATACAGCAGTGCGTCGGTAAAATATTTTGCGGCAAATTCAAGGGATAAATGGCTTGAGGCAATAGATGAGTTAAATCTTGTATTTGTATATGATTATGAGAAGATAAATTATTTAGATGCGGCTGATAAGTTATGTAATGCCTACATTAAGCTATATGATTGTACAGTTGTCGAAAAGCCTGAAAGTGCGGAGAAGTGCAAGAAGGGCGGAATTACAGCTATAACAAAGCTTATTGAGAATCTTAGCAAAATAGAGACTGTAACAGATACTGATTTGGAGAAATACAGAAATTACTTAGCTGATTTGACAGCCAGAAAAATAGAAGAATAAGACACAGAAGAAAGTGAGTTTACATACCTGATTGGTGATGTGAGCTCACTTTTTGATTATTAAAAGAGGAGAGAAAAGAATATGGAATGTTTTACAGATGGAAACTGTGTAGTGGTTGTTGTAGACAAAGAATTAGATCATCATATGGCGAGTATAATACGGACAAAGGTTGACAGATATCTGATGACAACAGGCGCTAAAAATGTCGTATTTGATTTTTCAAAAACAGAATTTATGGACAGTTCGGGAATTGGAGTGATTATGGGACGATACAAGATAGTTAAGTCATTTGGAGGAAAAATTGCTCTTACTAATCAGGGAAAGAGCGTATCACGAATTGTTTCTATATCAGGACTGCACAAAATAGTTGATATATTCGAAACTAGACAGGAGGCAATTAAAGCTTATGGAGGTGAGGAAAATGAATAAAAGAATGGTTCATATTGAATTTGATGCAGTATCGGAGAATGAAAGTCTGGCAAGAGTGGTGGTATCATCGATTACTGCCAGACTTAATCCCACTATAGAACAGTTAAATGATATCAAGACTGCTGTTTCAGAAGCAGTTACTAACGCAGTTATTCACGGGTACAAAAATGGGGAAGGAATTGTAGCTATGGATATAGATATAGATGGAAATATGGTGATTATAGAGATAGAAGATAAAGGTGTTGGAATAGAGGATGTAGATAAGGCAATGGAGCCAATGTACACAACAAGACCGGAAGATGAAAGATCTGGAATGGGCTTTGTGTTTATGGAGATTTTTATGGATGAATTAAAGGTGGAATCTAAACCGGGCGAAGGTACAAAGGTAACAATGAAAAAAATGATTCCGAGGTAAAAGGGGTAAAAATGGAAACTTCAAATCTTATTAAGCTTGCACATGAAGGAGATAAAGCTGCAAGAGATACGTTAATAAGAGAAAATATGGGGCTTGTGTGGTGCGCAGTAAAAAGGTTTACAAACAGAGGATACGATTTACAGGATTTGTTTCAAATAGGTTGTATTGGTCTGATTAAGGCAGTAGACAAGTTTGATTTGGATTATGATGTACAATTTTCTACATATGCTGTTGCATTAATTACAGGTGAAATAAAGCGATTCCTTAGAGATGATGGAATGATAAAGGTAAGCAGAAGTCTTAAAGAAAATGGATATAAGATAAGAAAAACGGCAGACAGGCTTTCAAATGAATATGGAAGAGAAGCGAAGGTTAGTGAAATAGCAGAAGCACTGTTGATGCCGGTAGAAGAAGTTGTTGTAGCTCTGGAAGCTAACAAGGATGTCGAATCTATTTACAAATCGGTTAATACAGGTGATGGAGATGAGATGTACCTGCTTGACAAAATAGGAAATCCGGGCAGTAAAGCAGGGTTTAGTGATGTGCTTGATAAAATGCTTCTAAAACAGTTAATAGAAAATCTTGATGAGGAGCAGAGAAAAATTATTGTGCTTAGATATTTCCGGGAGATGACACAAAGTGAGGTTGCAAATATTCTTAACATAAGTCAGGTAAAAGTCAGTAGGATGGAGAAAAAGATTTTACTCAAAATGAGAGAAGAAGCAGCAAGGTAAGTTGTAAAATAATTACATTGATGATAAGATATATTCAAATTACATAAAGAGGTTTTATTTTTATGAAGAGAATTAATTTGGCTAATAGTGTTGTAGTCTGTATATGTGCAATGATAAGCTGTTTTCTTTGGGGAAGTGCATTTCCTTTTATCAAAATAGGGTACAAGCTTTTTGATATATCAGCGTCAGATAGAGAAACACAGGTGTTATTTGCAGGTATAAGATTTATGATTGCAGGACTTATGGTTATTGCATACGCATGTATAAGTAGCAGGAGTATAGTGGTGCCAAGGGGGAGAACGATAAAAAGAGTAGCAGTACTTAGTCTTTTTCAGACGATACTCCAGTATTTCTTTTTTTACATTGGACTTGCAAATACAACAGGTGTGAAGGCTTCAATTATTGAAGGTGCAAACGTGTTTATTGCAATTTTGGTTGCAGTGTATGTGTTTAGACAGGAAGAGCTTACAATGAGGAAGATGTTGGGTTGTATTGTAGGCTTTGCAGGGGTTGTTCTTGTGAATATATGGGGAAAAGGATTTGATCTTTCTTTCAGATTCACTGGTGAAGGTTTTATACTTATATCAACTGTTGCATACGCTTTTTCTTCAGGAATTATAAAGTATTATTCAAAGGAAGAAAATACGGTTATGCTTAGTGGGTATCAGTTTCTGTTTGGTGGATTTGTGATGACTGTGGCAGGTGCAGTGATGGGAGGACATATTGACGGATTCAATATTAAGGGGATTCTTGTTCTTCTATATCTGGCATTTATATCGGCCGCAGCATATACACTCTGGAGCATATTGTTAAAGTACAATCAGGTGTCAAAAGTGGCAGTTTACGGCTTTATGAACCCGGTGTTTGGAGTTATACTAAGTAGTATTTTGCTGAGTGAAGACAGCCAAATAGGAGTGTTTGTAAGTGTTATGGCTCTGGTACTTGTAAGTGCCGGAATTATTATAATAAATATGACGACAAATAGAGTTGGAGGAGAGAAAAAAATATGAAGCAAATGAAGAGGTTATTAATTATTTTGATGTGTTTTGTGCTTGTGGTGATGAACCCACTGGACGCATATGCATTAAGTAAAACAGCAAAGGGAACCAGTATTACCAGAATTACCAGGAAGGATCCAAACGGAACAAGATGGAACATTACCTGTTCAAGGGGTAAAGTGACTTGTAGTGTCTACAAACCGGATGCACCAAATGGCTCTGAGTTATGGTTTGGTTGTGAAAATTGTGGATCAAGCGACTATGTAAAAATACAAAATCATAGGGCTACAGTCACACATAATATATCGAATCATTATAACAACATAGCCTGTATATATGCCTGGTACAAAAAAAGCTCAAAAAGCAGATTTCAGGTGCAAAATTCATGTAAAGTTAAAATTACAAATGGAACTGCGAAGTTTTATTCGGGAGCAGGTAAATCAGAAAAAGAATTTTTATCTTCATTAAATAAAGTCAATAAGAATGTTTTTAAGGGGGCTCCTGCTTATATAAAGGCTTCTACACTTAAGTCGATGAAATCCAGGGTGAAGAAGATTGTTAAGGGATGTAAGAGCGATGAACAGAAGGTAAAGGCAATCCATGACTGGATATGTAAAAATATTCAGTATGATTATTCCGGCGTATACAACTCACCTAACATAGGTCCCGGAAATGATATTTACAAGGTATATAAAAATAAGCGTGCAGTGTGTGGTGGTTATGCACAGCTTATGAATGCATTTTTGGGAATAGAAGGAATTCCTTGCGTGTATATTCTCGGTTATGCAGGTACTGATTTAGAATCCGGAAAAACATACACTGACGGCCATGCATGGAATGCAGTATATGTCGGTGGAAAATGGAAATACATAGATGCGTGTTGGGATTGCACTAATAAGTATTACGGCAGAAGAGACAGCAGAAACGTCAAGGGAATGCCTGCAACTTATACTTATTATGAAGTATCACCGGAGTTATTCGGACAGACTCATTTAGCTATGCAGGTGTGGTATGGATATTCATGTGGTGGTTCGTATATAGCTATGGATTATGATGAAGAGTCGTCGATATACAAAATTGTAGGGAAAAACAAAGTTTATCTGTATGATGTGGAAGGAAGAACTTCGGATTATACAGTATGGGAGGACATAAAATGGAAAAACAAAAAGTATAATGTTGTTGGTATTTCTCAAAATGCATTTAAAAGATCATCAAAGGTAAAAAAGATACATCTTTGGGATTCATATTTGAACGAGAAAAGCGTTAAGAACTGTTTGAAAAATTCAAGCATAAAAAATATTGTATTGTATAAAAAATATATGCTGCCAGATGAACTGACTAAAGTAAAAAAAGCTTTCAGCCAGACAAATGTTGGTAAGAAGGTCAGAGTAAGTATTACAGATTTGGCATACAATTGATAACACATAAAGAAAAATGAAGCTGTCACTTGTGGGCTTGTAGAGAGTTATTTGCCTCCAAAGCCCACGTGAAGCTTCATTTTTTTAAACTACGTATAGATAAACTGAGAAGAAATGTAATATTGTTCCGGCAAGTACAAAGAAATGCCATACAGAGTGCATATATTTTACTTTGCTTCCTACTCCGTAAATTACTGCTCCAATTGTGTATGCTATGCCACCAATAACAAGAAATGTAATACATGGCTTTGATACAGAGTGTATAAGTGGCTTAAATGCAAAAATAATTGCCCAACCCATTGCAAGGTAGCATATCATTGAAATAATCTTAAAACGTTCCATATCAATTATGTTAAGAATGATTCCGATAATAGCACATCCCCATATTATAGAGAAAAGATCAGGACCAACTGAATCCTTTAGCGATACTAATGTAAATGGTGTATATGTTCCTGCTATAAGTAAGAAAATAGTGCAGTGATCAAAAATCCTCATAACCTTCTTAGCTGTAGAAGGAACAAGCGCATGGTATATACATGACATTGAATACAGAATAATTATCGAAGCACCAAATATAGAACTGCTGACTAATCCAGGTGTGTTATCATGTGCTGCTGCTCTTGTCAGACACAATGACAATGCGACAATACCAAGTAGTGCACCAACACCGTGTGAAATTGAGCTTATTAATTCTTCTCCTAATGTATATGAAGGAATTGGAATTCTATTTAATCTTCCAAGACTTTTTTTATCTGAATGTAAATCTAAATTAGAATGATGTAACTGACAATCCATACTTATAACCACCTTTCGAAATATACCAGACTATCTAATCTAGTTTTAATAACTACATCATAAAGCATAAGATAACATATGTCAATAGATATTAAAAAAAATGCTTGGTTTTTAACAGTTACGAGAAAATACTGTGAAAAATATACAAAATAATACTAGAATATCTATAGAGGATATAGTATAATTGAACTATTAAAATGAAGGTGGTGCAACAGATGATACGTGATGATATTAAAGATTACAATAACGATGTTACAACACTAGATGATGCGGGTACAGCGGATAAAGTATTAATTGATGACGAAGTACGGCAGAATAGTGAGAAAGAGAAGAAGAAGCTTTTTGGAAAGAATACTAAAGAGAAGAAAGTGAAGGAGCCAAAGCCTCCGAAGGAGAAGAAGGTGAAGGAGCCGAAGTCTCCAAAGCCTCCAAAGGAGAAGAAGGTGAAGATACCAAAGGATTCGGGTCAAAAGGGTAATAGACTAAAAGGTGTGCTAGTCTTTCTTAAGAAGCTTGGAATAATGATTGGCACAGGTGCCGTAAAGCTTGTAAAACTGGTGATCAAGCTTATTAAGAGCTACACAGATAAGGAAGAATCAGAGAAGAGAAAGCAAGCGATGCAGGAAGCTTTTAAAAAGGGAAAAACATCCTGGTACCGTGGAATAAGGAGTAAGCTTATTGTGGCTTTCTTAGTACCGGTTATATTATTTATCATTGCAAGTACACAGATTTACTCAAAGAGTAGCAAGGCGCTTACGAATTCTTACGAGACAGCAGCAAACAGTAGTGTTGCTACATTGGAACAGTATTTAGAACTTGGTTTTGATTCTATTGAGCTTATGGGTACAAGGCTTATGGTAAATGGTAATATCGAAAGCTACTATACATCAGTAGGTGTAATTGATACAACAGAATCAGACCTTATGGATGTTAAGCTTACGATATCCAATGAAGCTACTGCAGATTTGTACGTCAGACATATTATGATTATTTCACCTAAGGCTGACGTTTGTACAGACGAGGGCATTAAGACAGGTTCTGTGTATGACAACTTTATGGCTTCAGAAGAAGGTAAGAAGGTAACTGAAGCCGGAAGCCTTAACGATTTATGGATTAAGTCACACCCTACAATTGATAATGATACAGGCTTCAATCCTAATGAATATGCAATTGCATATGTTAAGCCACTACTTAATAACAGGAATAAGCTTGTAGGATACATTATTGTAGATGTTAAGAAGAGTTTTGTTCAGGATATCCTTGATGAAGCGGACATCAGCAAGAGCTGTATTAAAGGTTTTGTAGCTGGTGAAGGAGCAGAGGTTATAAGTGGAAGCGATACAATGACATTTTCTGACAAGGCATTTTATCAGGCTGCTGTTAATAGCGGAAAAGATTCAGGACATAAGTATGTTACATATAAGGGCAAGAAGTATTTCTTCTCTTACACAAAGGAGCCAAAGTCAGGAGCAATGGTATGTGCGCTGGTTCCACAGAATGAGATGTTAGCAGGTGCTAAGGTTATCCTTGATTACACGTTGATTGCTATTTTATTATGTTGTGTTATTGCTATAGTGGTAGGTTCCATTATTTCGACAGGTATGTCTAAATCACTTGGTACTGTTAACAAGGTGCTTAAGAAGACATCAGACGGAGATCTTACAGGTACAATTGCCATGAAGAGACGTGATGAATTTAGAATTCTTTCGTTTAATATTCTTAATATGATTGATAGTATGAAGAAGTTGATTGTTAAGATGACGGCAGTGAGTGGTAATGTTACTGAATCAGCCTTTGAGGTTGATGAGACATCAGATTTACTTCTGGAAGCAACAAGAAGCATCAAGGAAGCTGTTTCCTATATTGATGCGGGTATTACACATCAGTCAGAGGATACCGAGAACTGTTTAGACCAGATGGGTAACCTTGCAGACAAGATTACAGCAGTACATCGTAGTACTAATGAGATTAATGAGATAACAGCCTCTACACAGGAAGTTATTGATAATGGTATGGTAATTATTTCTGATCTTAATTCAAAGGTTCAGGATACAACTGAGATAATGAAGTATATTACACAGGCTATCAGTGAACTTAATAAGGAATCTAAGTCAATATATGGAATTATCGCTACAATTAACGATATTGCTGAAGAGACCAACCTTTTATCACTTAATGCATCTATTGAAGCAGCAAGAGCAGGTGAGGCAGGAAAGGGATTTGCAGTTGTATCTGATCAGATTAGAAAGCTTGCTGAACAGTCAAGTGAAGCAGGTACAAAGATTGGTGATATAATTGCACAGATTCAGGAGAAGATGGTTAAGACAATGCAGACTGCTGAAAAGGCAGACGAAATTGTTGAGATGCAGGAGGAAGCACTTGAGAATACAGTTGAAGCATTTAAGACTATCAGAAACAAAGTAAATATTCTTGCGAAGGATATTGATAATATCAGTGACAGTGTTGCCGGTATTGAAAATGCTAAGAATGATACAATGGAAGCTATCGAGAGCATTTCAGCTACATCTAATGAGACTGAAGCAGCATCAAATGAACTTAGCAGAAGTGCTGAGAGACAGTTGATGGCTGTTGAGAATCTTAGCAATGCAGTTAAGAAACTTAAGAATGATGCTGATGAGCTTGACGAATCAGTAAGTATATTCAAGGTTGAATAGAATATGTAGCCCCCTTTTATCGATTGTTCGGTAAAGGGGGATTTTTTTTGTCTTTTAATGCATTAGCAATATCTTTGTCATATTTAATCATCTCCACCTGAAGAGGAGTAGGGTCTTTTGAAGCTTTTTTATTACTGAAGTGGTTATAAAATACAAGGATACCTACAGCCAGTCCAATTGAATAACTTATTTCGATTATTGTAAAACCATTTGACTGTTTTCCGGTGAACTGATAATAAAGCTTTCCGAATAAGTCTCTTGTATTTACGTCAGTATTAAAAGTCATAATTGCAAAGGCAGCACCAAAGAATATAATAACACATAGAGCAGCAACTTTTGTATATTCTATTATTTTTGTGTATTTGTTTATCTTTGATTTTTGTCTTATTACACAATCCATTTCGCCAATGCTGTTTACTGTCACGTTTGGATATGAGGACAAAATGCATTCAATTACATCCAAAATAGATACAACATGTATATCTTTTGAAGATTTTAAGGAGTAAATCTTTAAAGCACATATTTTGTTTTTAAGTGAGGAATTTGAAGTAAAAACATCAGCAATGTCTTTTATGAAAATATCATTCTTACTTACGAAGGAATTCTGATTTAATTTTATATAAACATCGTCATTCATTTAGTATCCGCCTTTCTTTTTATTTACAATCCCAGGTAATAGTACAAAAGAGATCCAGTCACCTTGCCAAGAGCCACAGCTAAAATAATAAAAGGAAATCCAAGCTTTAGTTTAACACGCCTTGAGAAAATAACAGTGCAATCAAGTGACTCAGACAAAGCTATTGCAAGACAGCCTGTGAAGATTCCACTGAAAAAACCAAACATTCCGGCGCCCAGATACCCTAAAGGAAGTGGAATTCTGTAAATTGTTGCAATATTTCCAAGTGCACCTCCTATAATTATTGTCCATTCGTACGTTGTAATCCAGGTGGTTGTTTTTGTTTTTGCAGTCATTCGTGTTATTACACCAATAACAGTAAGAAGCGCAAAAACACCACCTGCAGCGATAAGTCCTGAACTTAGTCCGAAAATAATACAAATTAAATTTGAAATCATACTAATCCTCATGTCGGAGCAAATTATTGCGGAGACACCGCGAAGAGAAAATCGCGAAGGCGATTTCACTTCTGCGATCAGGGCTAAATGAGGCTCCGTCTCAATTAGCCGTATGAAAAATCGGCGCATCGGCGCGATTTTTCATACTATTCTCACATTTCTCAGACGCTAAAAGAAGTAAGTGATAATCAAATATATGATAGCTACTATGAAGCTGCTGAATATTCCGTAAAGAATAACAGGACCTGCAATTGTGAATATTTTGCAACCAATGCCTTCTACCATACCTTCAGTTTTATATTCGATTGCAGGGGAAGCTACGGAATTGGCAAAACCGGTAATAGGAACAATTGTCCCGGCACCGGCAAAGTCAGCCAGTTTTTGGTATATACCAAGACCAGTTAAAAGAACACTTAATGCTATTAGTGTAACTGATACAAGAATAGCTTCGTGCTCTTCGTTAAAGCCAGCCATTTTATACATATTTCCTAAAAATTGTCCGATAATACATATAAGGCCACCGACCAGGTAAGCTTTAAGAACATTTGCGATAGTGCTGTTTGTAGGTGTGATACTTTCTACATATTTATTATAGTTTGTCATACATACCTCCTGTTTTAATGGATTTTTATTAGTATCTGTTTTTTTCAGGAAAATATTCAGGCTTGACGATAAAAATGTATAAAAATATAATGTATCTGAACAACTATAATGAAATTGCTTCGATATGGAGGTTAGCATGATAAATACAAGAATAAACAGATTAAGAAAACTTATGACTGAGAGAAATATTGATGCGTATATAGTGTGCACTAACGATTTTCATGGTTCTGAATATGTAGGTGAATATTTTAAAGAAAGAGAGTATATGTCGGGATTTACAGGCTCTGCAGGGACACTTCTTGTGACTATGCGGGAAGCATTATTGTGGACTGATGGAAGATATTTTATACAGGCAGAAAAGCAGCTTGAAGGCAGCAACATACTGCTTATGAAAATGGGATGTGAAGGTGTCCCGGGAATCAGCGAATATCTTGAGAGAGAAATGGAAGAAAATGCTGTAATAGGATTTGATGCAAGGACGGTAACATCAGATTTTGCGATGAAGCTAAATAGGTTTACCCTGTCTTGTAATGAGGATTTAATTGATCTGCTATACGAAAAAAGACCTGAATTACCAAAAGCAAAAGTCTTTGAACTTGGACTGGAATATGCAGGTGAATCAAGAGAAGACAAGTTAATGAGATTGAGGGAAGCTGTAAAAGAGCAAGCAGATATGATTGTAGTAACAGCTCTTGATGAAATTGCATGGTTACTAAATCTTAGAGGAAATGATATTTCATGTACACCGGTATTTTTGGCGTATATGATTATTGATATGGATAGTGCCTGTCTCTATGTAGATAAGAGTAAGCTTAACAAAGATATACAGTCAAAGCTTGAAGCAGCAGGTGTATTCCTTAACGATTATTTTAAAATATATGATGATTTGGAAAAGATAGAGGGTAAGAAGGTGTGGGTTGATGAAAAAACAGCAAACTACAGAATTGTAACGTTGCTTGAAAAATGCGAAGTGGTAAATAAAGTCAGCCCAATTTCACATTTTAAAGCAATTAAGAACGAGACGGAGATTGCGAATGAAAAGATTGCCCATATAAAAGATGGTGTTGCGGTTACGAAATTTATGCATTGGATAAAACAAAATGCAGGTAAAGAGTACATTACAGAGCTTAGTGCTGCAGAAAAACTGGAACAGTTTAGAAGGGAACAGACTAATTATTTAGGACCAAGCTTTGAACCGATTATGGCGTATGGAGCTCATGGAGCTATAGTGCATTATCAGGCAGATGAGGAGAGCAATGAAAAGATAGAAAATAAAGGTTTTTTATTATCTGATACAGGCGGGCACTATCTGGAAGGGACAACCGATGTTACCAGAACTTACCCGCTTTCAGAACTTACACAAGAGCAGAAAAAGCATTATACATTGGTGTTAAAAGGACATTTGAGACTTGCAAATGCCAAATTTTTATATGGCTATACAGGGCAGAATCTTGATTATATTGCAAGGGAACCCCTTTTTCGGGAGGGATTAAACTACAATCATGGGACAGGTCACGGGGTTGGATATCTGTTATCAGTACATGAAGGTCCTAACTCTATAAGAATAAAGAGTGATGCTGTTTTGGAAGAAGGAATGATTATGTCTGATGAGCCGGGATTATATATTGAGAATGAGTATGGAATCAGACATGAGAATTTGATTATATGTAAAAAATCAGAAAAGAATGAATATGGTCAGTTTATGGAATTTGAGTATCTGACAATGGTTCCTTTTGATATTGATGCTGTAGATTTTGACTATTTGACTGATGAAGAGATTGAGATGCTTAAGCAGTATCAAGAGTTAGTGTACAAAAATCTGGAGAAGTATTTTGATGGGGAAGAAAAAGAGTGGCTTTTAAATAAATGTAAGGTATAACTCATAGAGGGGCGTTATTGAAAGAATCAAACGCCAAATCTCTCTATGAGCGATGGAATTGTCTTATTTCATCTTTGGCTTAAATATTAGAGAAGCGATATAGGAAAAAATCAGGGCTGCTGATATACCTGCAGCACCTGCTTTAAATCCACCGGTTAGCAGACCTATAAGTCCCTCCTCTTTAACTGCATCTTTTACTCCCTGAAATAGCAGATTCCCAAATCCTATTAAAGGAACAGTCGCACCATATCCCGCGAATTCTGAGAAGGGTTCATAAACACCTATTCCACCAAGTATTGCTCCAAGACAAACAAGAATAACCATTATTCGACCGGGAACAAGCTTTGTTTTATCATTAATAAGTTGGACAATTGCACATATCAAACCGCCAATTAAAAAAGTTTTTACATAATCCATAATAATCACCATTATACACTTTCTATTATTACACAATGAGCAATACCGGGTATGCTTTTTCCTTCGTTGAAGCTTACAGTTGACATCAAAGCACCCGTTGGTACAAAAAGAATTCTGTGCCATTCTTTACTTCTAAGCTTTTCGTAGATATGTCCGCAAAGAATACTTGCAGAGCAGCCGCAGCCACTTCCGCCACAGTTAGTGTTTTGTGTATTTGCATCAAACATCAGAATTCCGCAATCTATGTGTCTGTCAGCTATATCATATCCTTTTTCGTTTAGGAGTTCGACTAAAATTTTTCTGCCGACATACCCTAAATCACCTGTTATTATTTTGTCATAATATTCTGGCTCAATACCGAAATCAACAAAGTTTCTGTAAATTGCATCACAGGCAGCAGGTGCCATAACTGCACCCATATTCTGAGGGTCTTTTATACCATAATCAACGATTCTTCCTGTGGTAATCCCCGGAATCCTTGCAAAACCTTTATTAGAAGTGATAATTGTTGCGCCACAACCAGTAACAGTCCATGTGGAGGAAAATGGTCTTTGACTTCCGTAATCCAGAGGATACCTGAAAGTCTTTTCGGCACTTGCAAAATGACTTGAAGCAAGAGCAATAACATTATCAGCACATCCGCAGGAGACTGTAATGGCTGCAAGACTCATAGCCTCACCCATTGTAGAGCAGGCACCATATAATCCAAAGATAGGAATTCTAAGAGATTTAAGCCCGAAGGTAGTTGCGATGAGCTGACCTAGTAAATCTCCTGCAAAAATATATCGGATATCATCTTTTTTTAGAAAACTCTTGCTGATAAGAAGTTCGACAGTTTTCTTTTGAAGATTACTTTCTCCTTCCTCCCAGGATTTGCCACCGAATAAAGGGTCATATTCAATTAGGTCAAAAGTCTTTTTCATAGGACCTTCGCCTTCTTTTTTACCTACTACAGAACAACCTTCAGATATATATGGTGGATTATCAAACTTAATACTTTGTTTGCCTTTTTTTTGATTCAAAACAATCCCTCCTTTATGAGTATTATTTGATAAAAAAGTAATTTTATGCGTAAAACTAAGATTTTTGATAAGAAATTACGAATTTTGTGATGAAAAGAATATAAATGAAAAAACACCGGCTTAAATGAACCGGTGTTTTTAGTCTTTATTTGTGTTTATTACATTTGCTGTTTAGAAGTGATGATGGTGCAAGATAAGGTGTATCATAAGTTACCTGACTTAAATCACTGCCTTCAGGTCGTAATCTGAAAATCAGATTTTTCTTTTTCTTACAACTCTTATTTGCAAGCTTTCCTGTTTGTTCGCATACAGTTAACTTGGTGTGAAGGTCACACTCTTCAGTAGGAGCTGTTCCCTTTGCAAAATATTCTGTAACCACCTGACTTCCGGCAGGGTCATGTGAACACACGCCCTTTACAGGCAATTTGCCTGAAATAGAACATACCTGAACTGTTTCGATTGAATCAGGCATCTCAAATTCTTTGTATGAATAGCCTTTTTCCTGGTCAATACGAGTCACTATCTTGCTCCAAAGTGAATTGTGATATGATGTGTTAGGAAGTGAACCGTTATCATCATAACCACTCCAGATTGAAGCGGTGAGATAAGGTGTATATCCCGCAAACCAGATATCATTATCATTTGTAGTAGTACCGGTTTTACCGGCTACATACATACCAGGCACGTTACAAAGAGTACCTGTACCTTTTGTTACAACATCATGCATAGCGTTTGTAAGCAGCCAGGCAGAAGTCTCTTTAAGAACTGTTCTGCTTTCTGTATCACTTTCCAGTATTACGTTACCATTGTGATCAAGCACCTTTGTGTACATTACAGGCTTGTTGTAAACACCCTTATTAGCTATTGAGGCATATGCTGCGCAAAGCTCTAAGTTAGTTACACCGTAAGTCACGCCACCAAGTGCTAATGACTGGTTAATATCTGTAAATGTCCCGTTCTCTGTTTCCTGATTCTCTACAAGAGTAGTAAAGCCAAAATTAGTCAGATAATCAAAACCAAGCTGTGGTGATATCTCAGTAAGTAATTTGACTGTTATTACGTTCATAGAATCACGAATACCATCACGGACAGACGAAAGACCTCTGTATCCTGATTTGTACCAGTTATTAACGAGACGACCATTTACGTCTGCAAAAGGAGCATCATCGATAACGCTTGCTAAGGTATAACCTGAATTATCAATTGCCGGTGCATATGTTGAGAGTACCTTGAAGCACGAACCTGGCTGTCTAGGTGTAGATACAGCACGATTAAGTGTTCTGCTGGCTGTTTTTTCACCGCGTCCACCTACAATTGCAAGTACCTGTCCGTTGCTTTGATCCATAACAGTAAATGATACCTGAGGTTGTAATGTGTATTGAATATTCTCTCCCAAAACAGTATCTGATTTTTTAACGAATTCCTTTTTGAATGCTTCCACATAGGTATCTGCTTCTTCTTTGGTAGAAAAGAGCATTTTGAAATTCGAGTTACCAAGTGTGATTCTGTTAAAATAATCAATATTCACTTCTGAATAGTTGGATACGTTTCCATCCTTATCTTTTACAGAAAAGTTCCAGGTGATAGAATACTTGGCTGCAAATGGATAATTAGCTTCATTGTTAACTTCCTCATCACAGATTTTCTGGATATCTCTGTCCTGTGTTGTGTAAATCTTAAGTCCACCACTATAAAGTGCGTTAAAAGCCTGAGTCTCTGTATACCCTTTTTGCTCCTGCAAATCCCTCATAACTTCGTCAATCAATGCATCAACGAAAGATGAGTATGGATTTGCTTTTGACTTCTTAACGTTTGTTGACTGTATTCTTGAGTAAACATCATCTTTGATTGCTTCATCGTATTCCTGCTGCGTAATATGACCATTCTTAAGCATATTGTTAAGAACCTTTTTCCTTCGCTTTGCATTGTTCTCAGGATGTAAAACAGGATTAAGTGATGAAGGGTTCTGTGTGATTGCGGCAATTACTGCGCACTCTGAAACCGTAAGCTTACCGACGCTCTTGTTAAAGTAACGCTTTGAGGCAGCTTGTACACCAAGTGTATCAGAACCTAAGTTGATAGTGTTTAGGTAGTTCTCAAGAATTATCTTCTTATCGAATGTTTTCTCGAGTTGAATTGCTAAGTACTGTTCCTGAATCTTTCTCTTTACAAGAGCACCTGTGTTGCTTTCACGACCTCCATCTTCAAAGACGTTGTTCTTAAGTAACTGCTGTGTGATTGTACTGGCACCCTGTGAAAGGCTTCTGGTAGCAAGAGCCACAAAACCTGCTCTTATGACACCCTTTACATCAACACCATTGTGCTCATAAAATCTTTCATCTTCGATATCAATAAATGCGTATTGAAGCTGCTCAGGAATCTGATCAATAGTAACACTTTCTCGGTTAGAACCTGATTTCAACAATTTGGTAATTTGTTTACCCTTATTATCGAGTACAACTGTATAATATCCGGAAGGAGTGATACTTATATCATCCACTTCAGGAGTACTGTCAATTATACCTTTTATCATACCAAATCCTGCAAATCCTACTGTTACACAAACAAAGACAAAGATGAGCAGAGCTCCCTTTAGTAACCACATAAGTGATTTGGTTTTTAGTCTTCTTGTAGTAGATATAAGGGCAAGTCGCTTGTTAGTAACTTGCTTCATGCCAAACTTCATAATCTTCCTCCAATATATTCAATTTTAATACTAGTCACTAGATTATACCAAAAAACAAAATATATGTCAAAAATCTTAAAATGATGGTATAATGATTTCAAATTATAGGGAATGGAGTAGTCAGATGAAAGTTGTATATAGAGGCGGCGAAGGAGAAATAGTAGAAAAAAAATCAAGATTCATATGCACGGTTAAGCCCATTACATCAGAAGATGAGGCAATTGAATTTGTAGCGGAGATGAAGAAGAAATACTGGGATGCGAGACATAACTGTATGGCGTATGTTCTTGGTGATAAATACGAAACAGCCAGGTTCAGTGATGATGGAGAACCACAGGGAACGGCGGGTAAACCAATGCTTGATGTACTTATGGCAAAGGATATACACAATGTGGTAGTTGTAGTGACCAGATATTTTGGAGGGGTGCTGCTTGGGACAGGGGGACTGATAAGAGCTTATCAGGGCTCTTTGATAGAAGGACTTAATAACAGCGTCATTATAGAGAAACACAAAGGTGTAAAATACAGTGTAAAGAGTGATTATGCTGATATGGGCAAGATTCAGTATATAGTTAATACTGAGGGATATTATCTTAGAAGTACAGAATATGGACAAGATGTACAAGCTATCATAGTGGTTGAAAAGGATGATGAGCAGGCTTTTGTGAATAAGCTAACGGAAGCAACAGCGGCAAGAGCAGAACTTGAAAAAATAGACGATATAGATTTTGCCCTTTCAGAACAGAATGAGTATATAGATATATAGAAAAGGCGTGTGAAAACCACACGCCTTTTCTGATAAGTGTTAATTTCTGTTTGCACGTTTTCTCAATGTAGGGTCAAGAATCTTTTTACGAATTCTTAGACTTACAGGAGTAATCTCAAGAAGCTCATCAGTGTCTATGAATTCAAGTGACTGTTCAAGACTTAATTCCTTCTTAGGTACAAGCTTAAGAGCATCATCTGAACCGGAAGCACGAGTATTTGTGAGCTGTTTTTTCTTACATACATTTACTTCGATATCATCTGTCTTACCGTTCTGACCAACAACCATACCTGCGTATACCTTTTCACCAGGTCCTATGAATAATGTACCACGTTCCTGTGCGTTGAAAAGACCATAGGTAATAGCTTCACCATTTTCAAAAGCTATAAGTGACCCCTGTTTTCTGTACTGGATATCTCCCTTGTAAGGACCATAACCGTTAAATATTGTGTTGATGATTCCATTACCTTTTGTATCAGTCATAAATTCACCACGATATCCAATAAGACCTCTTGAAGGGATAGAGAATTCAAGTCTTGTATAGCCGCCGTTTGCAGCAGACATTCCAAGTAATTCGCCCTTTCTAGTGCTTAATGCCTGGATAACAGTACCAGAGAATTCTTCAGGAACATCAACATATGCAAGCTCCATTGGCTCTAAGAGTTTTCCGTTTTCATCCTTCTTATATAATACTTCAGCTTTGCTTACAGAAAATTCATAGCCTTCACGTCTCATATTCTCGATTAATACAGATAAGTGAAGTTCGCCACGTCCTGATACCTTAAAGCTTTCAGTTGTCTCTGTCTCTTCAACACGAAGACTTACGTCAGTGTTAAGCTCTCTGAAAAGTCTGTCTCTTAAATGTCTTGAAGTGATGAATTTACCTTCCTGACCTGCGAGAGGACTATCATTAACATTAAATTGCATAGAAATTGTTGGCTCTGAAATCTTCTGGAAAGGTATTGCAACAGGATTCTCAGGAGAGCAGAGTGTATCACCAATATGGATGTCTGAAATACCTGAGATAGCTACAATTGAACCAATCTTTGCCTCTGTTACTTCTACTTTGTTAAGTCCTTCGAATTCGTAAAGCTTGCTGACCTTAACCTTCTGTTTTTTCTCAGGGTCATGTGCGTTTACAACGACTACATCCTGATTAACTTTTAATGAACCATTATCAACCTTACCTACACCGATACGTCCTACATATTCGTTGTAATCGATTGTGCTGATAAGAACCTGTGTATCAGCTTCTGGATCTCCCTCTGGAGCAGGGATATAATTAATTATCGTCTCAAATAATGGTTGCATATTCTCTGGTTCTTCACTTAAATCAAGAATAGCATGTCCTGCCTTTGCAGATGCATATACAAAAGGACATTCTAATTGTTCATCAGAAGCATCAAGATCAAGGAAAAGCTCAAGCACCTCGTCAATTACCTCATCAGGCCTTGCTTCAGGTCTGTCAATTTTGTTGATACATACTATAACTGGTAAATCAAGCTCAAGAGCCTTCTTTAATACGAACTTTGTCTGTGGCATTGCTCCCTCGAAGGCATCAACTACAAGGATAACACCATTAACCATCTTAAGTACACGTTCAACTTCACCACCGAAATCTGCGTGTCCCGGTGTATCTATAATATTGATTTTTATGTCTTTATAATAAACCGCTGTGTTTTTAGAGAGAATAGTGATACCACGTTCACGTTCGATATCATTTGAATCCATTACTCTTTCAGCGACTTCCTGGTTTGCTCTAAATGTTCCGCTTTGCTTTAAAAGCTCATCAACTAATGTAGTTTTACCGTGGTCGACATGAGCTATAATTGCAATATTTCTAACATCTTCTCTTTTAGTTTGCATTTATCGTTCCTCCATTATAATAAGTAAATACAGTAACGCAAACAAGTTTAGCACATTCTGAAAAAAAAACAAGAGGATTAATAAGTTTATTTGGAAGAATGGAAAGTGAGAATAAGCAAGTAAACCCTATCTGGGATGAGTTGAAATCTCGGATAGGTATATTTGTGGGCATAATATATACTCATAAATTTAAATTATGCTTGACATATTCGTACACATATTATATTATTCATATACAGAATATATTTTATGTATGAATCCTTTCTGAACTGCCAGGGGATTCGTACATCTTTTTGGCAGCTCAGAAGGAGGACAATGGATAACAAATCTTGTAATACCAACACGCAGGATACTAATTCTAACAGCAGCAATCAGATCTATCACATATATGACAAGATGTTTAAGAAGATTCTTACGCTTTCGAGTAAGGCCGTTATCAATTTTATAAACGGACTATTTCAGACAGATTATCCGACAGACAGCACCATTACATACAATTGGACGGAGTTCCACGATGATAATTTGACTAAGACTATTGCAGATACTATTTTGACCATAGGAGGTGTTCACAGTTACCACATCGAGGCACAAATGTATCGGGATGAGGATATCGTGCTTAGGATATTTGATTATGGGTACAAGCATTCATTGCGAAATGCAAAGGTGGAAGACAACATATGCTATCTAACATTTCCGAAGTCAAAGATAGTGTTTTTGGGTGATGATGATGTACCTGATCATTATTCAATAGGTTATACTTATACCCTTTGAACTTATAAAGTTGAAGAAGTATATTTCATCAAGGGAAAATATGACAGAAGAGGATTTATGCTGGTTGAAAGAGAGGATTTTTACTGATATAATTGGTTGCATCAGAGACAATTGCAGGTTGGGAAATATTACAGTGGGTGATGCAAAAAGATTGGAAAAGCTTTTCGCGACATTGTATGACCATCTGTATTCGAACCGCCAGGATATGAAGGAGATAAAGGAAGAGATGGATCAATCAATCAATTAAATTGGATGTGGATGAATGGGCAGATAAGATGGATAGGTATGAAGAGATGGAACGCGAGATGGATAAGCTGAAATCGGAAAATGTGAAAATGGCTAAAGTGATAGAAGAGCTTACAGCTAAGCTTGAAGCTAAAGGGGATTAGTATGTAAATTCGGTCACGGGCTGTCGCAAACAAGGCTACAAGCCATAACCTCGTAAGCAGGGCTTTCTCGGTCACGGGCTGTCGCCCTATGAGTTTTCACACAAAATTTTCTGCCTGTGAGCAAGCTCTCGTCAGAAAATCTCGTGTGAAAACTCGTATGGCTTGTAGCTGACGTGAAAATTTTTATTGACATATTTTGGTTTTAAAAGCATAATTAATTGTAAATTTAAGTGAGTGGAATAAAAATAAAAAAATCTTAAATAAATTTGGAATAAAAACGTCGTGTGTTGAATATACATAATTAAGTAAACATATCTAACACACAATACATTTTTATTTAAGAAGGGAGAAATACAAATGGTAGATAATGTTATTGATAACAACAAGGTGAGTGTAATTGGGGAAATCGTGTCAGAATTCAGATTTAGTCACGAAGTGTTTGGTGAGGGATTCTACATAGTAGATGTGTCTGTTAACAGATTAAGTGATTCATCAGATGTTATTCCAATGATGGTTTCAGAACGTCTTGTGAATGTGAAAGAGAATCTGATGGGTCAGTTAGTAGAAGTGGCCGGACAGTTCAGATCTTATAACAGGCATGATGGTAGCAAAAACAGACTTGTTCTTTCTATTTTTGTGAGAGAGTGGCAGATTGTTGCAGAGAACCCATTGTCAGGAAAGACTAATCAGATATTCCTTGACGGATTTATCTGCAAGGCTCCGGTATATCGTAAAACACCACTGGGAAGAGAAATTGCTGATTTACTTATTGCAGTTAACAGACCATACGGCAAATCAGACTATATTCCATGTATTGCATGGGGAAGAAATGCAAGATTTGCATCTACATTTGAAGTGGGTGGAAGAATCCAGGTATGGGGAAGAGTTCAGAGCCGTGAATATATTAAGAAGATTAGCGAAGAAGAGACAGAGAAACATGTAGCATATGAAGTGTCAGTCAACAAATTAGAGTATATATCTGAAGCAGTTTAGTATGAAAAATCACGCTGATGCGGTGATTTTGCATACAGCTAATTGAGACGGAGCCTCAATTAGCCCTGATCGCAGAAGAGAAATCGCCTGCGCGAATTTCTCTTCGCGGTGTCTCCGCAATAAATTGCTCCGACATAGAGATTAGTATTCAGTGGTTGACAAACATATATATAGATGATAATATGAATTTAAATAACAAGTAGAGGTTGCGTTGAACAATAGTAATCTGTTTGATATTTCAGGAATAGATGATGACAGATGAAAGGGGGATACGCCGAAAGATTATTCAACCTGATAGAGTAATCTTGGGTGCATAATTAACAGTTATGCAACTGTCATCATCAGATGGAGGGCTACTTAGAGAATGATATATTAATGTAGATTCTTTGAGGGCTGTTCATTTGAACAGTCCTTTTCTTGTTATAATACGAGACTAAATATGAATGGAGGAATTTTATATGTCGATTTTTACAGGTGCAGGTGTTGCGATAGTTACACCAATGAATGCAGATGGAACAGTTAATTTTGAAAAGCTTGGTGAACTCATTGAGTTCCAGATTGCCAATAAGACAGATTGTATCATTATTTGTGGTACAACAGGTGAATCTTCAACTCTTACACATGAAGAACATCTGGAATGCATCAAATATGCAGTAGATAAAGTAGCAGGAAGAATTCCTGTTGTAGCAGGAACTGGTTCGAACTGTACAGATACAGCAATCTACCTTTCAACAGAAGCTGAAAAATACGGAGTAGATGGTTTGCTTTTGGTAACACCATATTACAACAAAGCTACACAGAACGGACTTATTGCTCACTTTAGTGCAATTGCTAACAGTGTTAAAGTTCCAATTATTTTATATAACGTTCCAAGCAGAACAGGATGCAACATCCTTCCTACAACAGCAGCTAAGCTCGCAGATACATGTGAGAATATTGTTGCTATCAAAGAAGCAAGTGGCAATATTTCGCAGGTTGCTAAACTTGTAAGCCTTACAAAAGGCAAACTTGATATATATTCAGGTAACGATGATCAGATAGTACCTGTTTTGTCACTTGGTGGAAAAGGAGTTATTTCAGTATTATCAAATGTTGCGCCGGAGCAGACACACAATATCGTGGCTTCATATCTTGAGGGAGATGTAAAAAAGAGTCTTGAACTTCAGTTGGAAGCATTGCCACTTTGTGAAGCATTATTCTGCGAAGTTAATCCGATTCCTGTAAAGGCAGCTCTTAACCTGATGGGTATGGGGGTTGGTGGACTTAGAATGCCACTTACAACAATGGAAGAAGCTAATCAGGAAGTTTTGAAGAAAGCAATGAAAGAATACGGAATTTTATAAAAGAGAGGTATATAATCATTATGACAAAGATTATTATGCATGGCTGCAACGGAAAAATGGGTCAGGTAATATCGGGAATAGTTGCAGCAGATGAAGATTGTACAATGGTAGCCGGTGTAGATATTTGCGATACAATAAAGAATGATTATCCTGTTTTTACAGACATTAATGATATGGATGTAGATGCAGACGTAGTTATCGATTTTGCATCAGCAGTAGCAGTTGACAAACTTTTAGATTATTGTGTAGCTAAGAGATTACCTTTGGTATTATGTACAACAGGTCTTTCTGAGGAACAGCTTGACAGGGTAAGCGAGGCATCAAAGGAAATTGCTATTTTGAAATCAGCTAATATGGGTCTTGGTGTAAATACACTTATGAAGTTGTTAAAAGAAGCTACAAAGGTTTTTGCACCAGCAGGTTTTGATATTGAAATCGTTGAAAAACATCATAATTTAAAGGTTGATGCTCCAAGCGGGACAGCGCTTGCGCTTGCTGATTCTATCAATGAAGAACTTAACAATGAATACACTTACAAATACGATAGAAGTGCTGACAGAGTTAAGAGACCAAAGAAGGAAATTGGAATAAGTGCAGTTCGTGGTGGAACAATAGTAGGTGACCATGATGTTATTTTCGCAGGAAATGACGAAGTAATTACTATTAGTCACAGAGCATATTCAAAGGCTGTATTTGGAAATGGTGCCGTACAGGCGGCTAAATTCCTAAAAGGAAAGCCAGCCGGAATGTATGATATGTCTGATGTAATTGGATAATGAATAAAGTTTCTCCTTTTGGATATACTATAGATTGAAATAGTTGTCTGAAAGGAGATTTTTTTATGCGTAAAATTAAATATTTTGCATTATGTGCCATCATGACATTTGCTGTGACGATGATGGTTGCATGCGGTGGGGACAAAAATGATGAGAAGACTACTAAGGAAACTGTAAGGGATACTACAAGAGAAACAACTAGCCAGACTACTACAAGGGAAACAACAAGTGAGATTACTACAAAGGACACAACTACAAGAGAAACAACAAATGACACTGCAACAAACGACGTGAATACAAAAAGAAATGGTGTCGTTAATGATGTTGTAGATGATGTTGAAGATATAGGAGACGATATCGGAAATGGTATCGAAGAAGGTGTATCAAAGGTAACAAGAGACAGATAATAATAACAAAAATTTAAGGTGTAAAGTCTTTATTGAATCATTAAAGGCTTTACACCTTTTATATTTATTGTTCCTTCTTCTTCCGGAACAATAAATATAATCCGATTGGTAGAAGCAAAAGGCTAATCCACTGTGATGTAGATACACCTAAGAATATCCCTCTTGATACATCTCCACGTAAGAATTCCAGTGAAAATCTGACAATAGAGTATGTTATTAAATACATGCCAAGCATACTTCCCGGCTTTCTTTTTTTTCGGGAGTAGTAGTAAAGGCATACAAAAATAATCATATTGATTAAACATTCTAAAAGCTGAACAGGAAATCGGTTTACTCCCGATAACTCAGTAACAAATTCATTAGGCGGGAATTTTACGTGAAACGGACCATTATATTCAATGCCGTAGCAACAACCTCCAAAGAAACAACCAATTCTTCCAAGCCCATGTATAAAGGGAATTACAGGCGCGACTATGTTTGTGAACTCTAAGAAGCTGTATTCCATTTGTTTACAGAATAGAAGCAGCATAAGTAATACGCCTATCAAACCGCCATAGAACACAAATCCTGATAATGAATAGTAAATGGTATACGGAATATTTTCCTTTGCAATATCCCAGTGGGATATTATCTCAGGCAAAACTGAAATAAAGAAAATAACTTTTGCACCAACAATAAGTCCGATTGCACTAAGCATAGATGCTATCAGAAAATCAGCTTTTGTGTATCCATATATTTTTCCATGGTGCATCATAAACATAACTCCAATAATAAAACCGATTAAGATAATTGTCCCGTAAGTAGGTAATTCAACAGGACCAATGTGTATTAAAGGATGCATACTAACCTCCATTCTCCATTCCGCAGACGCATCGCGTCAAAAAAATTGCAGGTGTAATTTTATCAGAAAAACAAAGTAATGTAAATATATTTGTAACAGATATCAATTCGGAAGAATATATTAATCTTAGTAAGTTTCGAATTGGAGGTAATTATGAAAAAGGTAGTAATTGACCCGGGGCATGGAGGAAGAGATTCCGGTGCAGAATACAAGGGAAGACTTGAGAAGGATGATGTGCTTGCTATGGCACTTGCCGTTGGTGAAATATTGGAGAGAAATGGTGTGAATGTTCAATATACAAGACTGACAGATGTGTATAATTCGCCTTTTGAAAAGGCTATGATGGGCAATAACGCAGGTGCTGATTTGTTCGTGTCACTTCATAGGGATTCCTCTGAGAATAGCAATACTTATAATGGAGTATCTGCTCTTTTGTATAATGACAGAGGAGAGAAGGCAGTAATTGCAAGAGATATATTATCAGGATTGGAGAATATAGGCTTTAGGAATATTGGAGTAGTTGAAAGGCCTAATCTTGTTGTACTTAAAAGAACCAGGATGCCTGCAATTTTATTGGAACTTGGATTTATAAACAGTGATGTGGATAATAAGCTTTTTGATGAGAATTTTGATGAGATGGCAAGGGTAATAGCAGATGGAATACTGGATGCAATAAATGATGATAAAGAAACCACGACATATTCTGTTGAGGTTATGAATATTGAGTCGTTAGAGAAGGCAGTTGAGATGGAAAAAATGTTTAAAAGACAGGGAATTGATGCAGTTGTAAGAAAAAATAAATAAAAGAAAGAGAGGCACATAGATACAAAAGTCTATGTGTCTCTCTTTCTATTCACCATAACATCATACTGCTTATACATTTTCTGAACCCCATTTTCAAGTCTATAATAGTGACCAATATAAGGGATAAGAAGTATGATAAGTAAAAATGCTAAAGCTAAAAGTCCTATATTTTCTGAGAAGATATAGGCAAATACAGTCATAAAAGTCCCGATTGCAAACAAAACAGTTACTATCAGATGAATAAGTCGCTCATGCATAAAGAAGCCGATTTGAACGAGATGTTCTCTTATTAATTTGTCATAATCAGTAGTATCTGAATTCTTTTCTAAAATATCATCAATGTATGCAAGATAATTGACTATTCTTTCTTTCATAAGTACCTCCACAAATTCATATAATTACGTTTGACCACACATATCCTATAAGTTATAATAGCATAAGGTAAAATTAGTGTCAAAATTGAAAAATAGCAGCGGAATGGAGATTAATATGAGTAGAGGATTTATAAGAATAGCAGCAGCTACTACAGATATCAGGGTGGCAGACTGTGAATTTAATGCAGATAGAATATGTGATGCCATAGATGAAGCTTATGGGAAGGGAACACAGCTTATAGTGTTTCCTGAACTTTGTATTACAGGATATACATGCAGTGACCTTTTCTGGCAGTCACTTATGCTTGAAGGTGCAGTGAAAGCAACTACAAGAATTGCAGAACACACAAAGGACAAGGAAATATTGGTGCTTGTAGGATTACCATATGAATGCGAAGGAAAGCTGTACAATGTGGCAGCGGTTTTGTATATGGGAGAGATTTTAGGATTAATACCAAAATACAATATTCCAAATTACTCAGAATTCTATGAGGCAAGACATTTTACACCTGGTAACAGGGAAGTAGTATATGTCAGCTTTGATGGTAAAAAAGTGCCTATGGGCATGAACCTTTTGTTCAAGTCAACTAATATCAAAGGATTTGTACTTGGTACGGAGATTTGTGAGGATGTGTGGGTGGCAGATTCTCCAAGTATATCACATGTACTATCAGGTGCTACAGTGATTGCGAATCTTTCAGCAAGCGATGAGGTTACAGGAAAGGACATATATAGGAAAAATATGATAATGAGCCAGTCAGCAAAGCTTGTATGCGGCTATGTTTACAGTGATGCCGGTGAAGGAGAATCTACAACAGACCTTGTATTTGCAGGTCATAATATGATTGTGGAGAATGGCACTATGCTTGCTGAATCAAAGAGATTTGAAAATGGGATTATATACGGTGAGCTTGATCTTGACAGAATTATTAATGAGAGAAGAAGAATGACTACCTTCAGACAGTTTCCGTCAAAGGATTACACTGTTGTAGAATTTGATATGGGACAGAAGGATATAGCTCTCACCAGAAAATATGACAATGCACCGTTTGTTCCTGGCAATAAGCATGACAGAGAGAAAAGATGTGAAGAGATTTTGATGATTCAGTCTATGGGACTTAAGAAAAGACTTGTTCACACACAGGCTAAGAGTGCTGTTATAGGAATTTCAGGTGGACTTGATTCCACGCTGGCACTTCTTGTAACTGTCAGGGCTTTTGATATGGCAGGTATTGACAGAAAGCATATAATAGCAGTTACAATGCCTGGATTTGGCACTACAGACAGAACCTATACCAATGCACTTACACTTATCAGGAAGTTAGGTGCAACACTAATAGAGATAAATATTGCAGATGCAGCCAATGCACATTTTAATGAAATTGGACATGACCCGTCAGTTCATGATGTTACGTATGAGAATGTTCAGGCAAGACAGAGAACTCTTTATCTTATGAACCTTGCAAATGAACACAACGGAATGGTTATAGGAACAGGTGATATGTCAGAACTTGCGCTGGGATGGGCTACTTATAATGGTGACCATATGTCGATGTATGGTGTTAATGCATCCGTTCCAAAGACCCTGGTTCGTCATCTTGTCAGATATTACGCAGATACATGTGACAGCAGTGATTTGACAGAAACACTCTTAGATGTACTTGATACGCCGGTCAGTCCTGAACTTTTACCACCTGATAAAGATGGAAATATAGCACAGAAAACAGAGGACCTTGTGGGACCATATGAACTTCATGATTTCTTTATGTATTATGTTTTAAGACTTGGTTATACACCATCAAAGATTTATGATTTGGCGACAAATGCATTTGATGGAATTTATGATAGTGATACCATCAAAAAATGGCTTAAGACATTTTACAGAAGATTTTTCTCACAACAGTTTAAGCGTTCATGTCTGCCGGACGGACCAAAGGTCGGTTCTGTAGCAGTTTCTCCAAGGGGAGATTTGAGAATGCCTAGTGACGGGTGTGTGAAGATGTGGTTAGATGAGTTAGAGACAATTTAGTTACAGGCCCTTGTGACAATAAGTGATGTTCACAAGGGCATAATTTTTACAGAGCACCTATAATCGTGATTAAGAGTGCAACTGTTACAATTAGTAGAGCAAGACTTACAAGAAGCTCTTTTAGTTTGAATACAAGAATTGGATTTTTTTTAAACATAAGACTCCGATTTTTATTGTTTTATATAATTATATGGTGAGGGAGATACAATATGTCACTTAGGTTTGTATATGGAGCGTCAGGCTCAGGAAAAACGAATTATATATTTAACGATGTTATAGAAAAGTCAAAGGATTTAAGCTCCGATTACATAATGATTGTACCGGAGCAGTTTACAATGGAGACTCAAAAGGATATCGTTACAAAGCATCCCTGTGGCGGCGCAGTAAACATTGATATATTAAGCTTTGAAAGATTTGCGTTTAACGTGTTTAATGAACTTTTTATCAACGTGGGAAGTGTTCTTGACGATACGGGTAAAAATCTTGTGCTTAGGAAGGTGATTGAGCACGAGAAAAATCATTTACAGATTTTTGGCAACAAGTCTTCAAAAGAGGGATTTACAAGTGAGATGAAATCACTGATTTCAGAATTTTACCAATATGGAATTGGTGAGGATGAAATAGATAGAATACTTTCTATGAATGATGTAAGTCCGCTGTTAAAGGGCAAAATTTCTGATGTAAAGCATATTTTTGAAGCGTTCAAAAAAGAGATAGGAAGGGATTATCTTCCGTCTGAAGAATTGTTAAGAGTGCTTTGCGATAATATAAGTGACTCTGAAATCGTGAAGAAATCAGAGTTTTATTTTGATGGATTTACGGGCTTTACACCTGTTCAGTACAGACTTATTGGCCATATTATGAAATATGCAAAGAAGGTTACGATATCTGTTACTCTGCCATCATATAAGGCGAATGATACAAAGCAAAAGGAACAGGATTTGTTTCTTATGTCAATCAAGACCAGAAATGTCCTTATGAATGAGGCACTTATGTCGAAGGTCATAGTAGAAGATGCTGTATGCATGGATGATGAAAACCCTATAAGATATAAGGAATCAAAAGCGTTAAGTCATCTTGAAAAGAATCTTTTCAGATTTAAGAAACAGTCATTTGATGAAGAGCAGGATGACGTGAAAATTCTGGAATTTGCTACTATGAATGACGAGATATCAAGTGTTGCAGGTACAATTAAGAGTCTTGTTATGGATGAGGGATACAGATACAAAGATATTGCCATTGTGACGGCTGATATAGATGAATACCATAAGCTTATTGAGAATACTCTGACGAAAGCTGACATACCTTTTTTTATTGATAACAAGAGAAATATTACTGATAATCCGTTTGTTGACAGTATAAAGAGTATGTTGGAAATTGTTACTTCCAATTTTTCATATGAATCGCTGTTTAGGTTTTTGAGAAGAGGTATGACAGGAATAAAGACAGAAGAGATTGATAAGCTTGAGAATGCAGTACTGGCAATGGGAATTCGCGGTTTTGACGGTTATAACAGGGAGTGGAGTAAAAGCAGTGAAGAGGTTAATCAGGTAAGGGAGAAAATAGTAAATATTTTTTCTGATATTTATGCAAAGTTAAGCAGGAAAAATGTCACAGTCTCAGAGATTACAATGGCTATATATGAATTTATTGAATCACTTAATATGAATGATATTATTAATTCATATGCTGAAAAATTCCAGCTTGATAATGAACTTGCTCTTGCAAAAGAGTATTCACAGATATACAGGCTTGTGATGGAGTTGTTTGAAAAAATAACAGCGCTTATGGGAAATGAGAGAATATCTCTCAAAGAGTATGCAGATATATTAGATGCGGGATTTGAAGAGATTAAGGTTGGGATAATTCCACCTAGTCCCGACTGTGTGCTGGCAGGAGATATTGAGAGAACAAGACTTAATAATATTAAGGCACTTTTTTTTGTGGGTGTGAATGACAGTGTAGTTCCCAAAAGTGCAAAACAGGGTGGAATATTAAGTGAGAAGGATAGAAGGATTTTAAAAAAAGTGGATGTAGAATTATCACCATCTGCAAGGGAAAATGCTTTTATACAAAAATTCTACCTCTACCTGAATATGACAAAACCAAAGAATAAGCTTTATGTATCATATGCACTTGTAAATCTTGATGGAAAATCTCATAGAAAATCGTATATTATAGGTGAACTTATGAAGGTCTTTGGAAAACTAAAGATAGTTGCTGACCATAAGGATTTTAGGTATCTTGTAGGTGAAGATGCAGCACTTGATTATCTTGCATCAAAGATAAGGGATATTCTTTGTGGTGATGAAGATTATGAGAATAACCAGTTTTTCAAGGATTTGCTTGCATACTATATTCGTGAAAATGACAGAGAAAAACTGGAAAGCTACGTGGAAGCTGCGACCTTCAGATATCTTGATAATCCGATTGATGAGGCTGTGGCAAGAGTGCTTTATGGTAAGGAGATGACTAACAGTATATCAAGACTTGAAAAGTATGCTAATTGTGCGTACAGCCACTTTTTAAGATATGGTCTTAATCTTCTTGAGAGAAAAATATATGAGATTAAGATATCTGATATCGGTACGCTTTACCATGCGGCACTTGAGGAGTTTTCGAACAGAGTGAATGAGAAATATTCCTGGAGTGAGCTTGATGAACCCACAAGAACGAAGCTTGTTAAGGAGAGCGTAGAAAAGATTTCAGCAAACGAGGAGGCTGCTGTTTTTTCGGAAACTGAAAGAAGCAGATATATGCTTGAGCGCCTCTATAATATGACTAATAAAACGACTAAGGTTATATGTGAGCAAATAAAGGGTGGGCAGTTTGTGCCTGCTTATTTTGAACTTAAATTCTCTGACAGAATGAAAATTGATGAAGATACAAATATGAATCTATATGGAGTAATTGACAGAGTTGATATATGTAGAGAGATAGTAGATGGCAGGGAGAATATATATGTAAAAGTAGTTGATTATAAGTCGGGTAAAAAAGAGTTTAAGATGAATGATATATATGATGGAAGATCACTTCAGTTATCAATGTATATGAAGGAGGTTCTTGAACTTGAGAAGAGGAAAAATCCTGATGCAACAGTTATACCGGCTGCTGAACTTTACTACATGATAAAAGACCCTGTAATTGATAAATACAATGAATCAGGAATTGACGACAGTGAGGAAAGAAGAAAAAAAGAGTATGTGATGCCGGGCCTTGTAAACAATGACCCTCATATTGTTAAACTCATTGATGAGAGACTTGAGTCACAGAGCTCATCAAGTGTTATTGAGGTTAAGAAAAACAAAGACGGAGAGTTTAAAATAAAGAATTCAACAAGCACGTATGGTTTTGAAATGCTGTCTGCTTTCATGGAAAAAAAGACTAAACGTCTTGCAAAAGAAATAGTATCTGGAAGTGTCTCGATAAACCCTGTCAAGGATTCAGGTAAGACGCCATGTGATTATTGTGAGTTTAGCGGGGTGTGCAGATTTGATATGGAGCTTAGCGGGTTTGAGTACAGAAAAGCGTGTAAGTTAAAGAATGAGGAAGTATGGTCTAATATCAAAGATGAATATGAGAGCAGATATGAGAAAGGGGGAAGTGAGAATGCCTAAATTTACAACAGCACAGCAGACAGTTATAGATTTAAGAGATAAGAATATTTTAGTATCGGCGGCAGCAGGTTCAGGTAAGACTGCTGTACTTGTTGAGCGTATTATTCAGATGGTTACTGATAAGGATAATCCCATAGATATCGACAAATTGTTAGTTGTAACATTTACTAATGCGGCTGCTTCACAGATGCGGGAGCGCATACTCAATGCTATTGAAGAAAAGGCGATTGCTGACCCTGACAATGAGCATCTGCAAAAGCAGCTTACGTACATTCACAATGCCAACATTTGTACAATAGATAGCTTTTGTCTCAATGTGGTAAAAGACAATTTTACATATCTTGATATAGATCCGGCATTTGCAGTTGGTGATGAGGGCGATTTAAAGCTTATGAGAGCTGATGCCATCAAAGAAACTTTAGAGGCTGCTTATACAGAAAAAAGTGAAGATTTTATCGATTTTGTAGAGCAATATTCAAACTCAAGGTCTGATAAAGATATCGAAGATATTATTTTGAAATTATATAATTTCTCAATGAGCTATGTTGAACCTCACAAGTGGCTTGAGTCCTGTGTCAATTATTATGATTTGACTTACGTTGAGGATATGAAAAGCACTCCATGGATGAAGCTTATAATGGATGATATATCTACAAAGCTCACTTCTTACAAGTCAGAGATTGATGACTGTCTTAGACTTGCACTTGATGAAGGCGGACCGGATATGTATGAAGAGGCGATAAATTATGATAAGAGTTTTGTTGAGAAATTACTCTGTTTAGATGACTATGATAAAATGGCCCAGATGCTTGGTAAATATGAGCCATTGAGACTTAGCACAAAAAAAGGAGAAGGCGTAAATCCTGACATAAGGGAAGAGGTAAAAAATAGAAGAAATGCTGTGAAGGATGGACTTAGGACTCTGAAAAAAGACTATTTCTTTACTGATTTAGACTCTCAAATTGACTGCATTAAACAGTGTAAAAAGACTATTGATGTGATAATCAGGCTTGTTCTTGATTTTGAGGGTAGATATCAGGAGAAGAAAAGGGAGAAAAATCTTGTTGATTTTTCAGATGTTGAGCACTTGGCATTAGAGATTTTGACAGAAAAAAAAGATGGAGTGATAGTGCCATCAAAGGTGGCTGATGAGATGGCTTTTGATTACTATGAGATAATGATTGATGAGTATCAGGACAGCAATTATGTTCAGGAAACACTTATGAAGTCTATTTCTTCGGAACGGTTTGGAAGACCAAATATGTTTATGGTAGGTGATGTAAAACAGAGTATTTATAAATTCAGACTGGCAAGACCGGAGATTTTTATTGATAAATACAATGAGTTTACCCCTGTGAAAAACGTAGAAGAAAGTGAAAAAAAAGATGGCAATTCCAGAAGAATTACTCTTGATAAGAATTTTAGAAGCAGGCGCGAGGTGCTTGATGCTACCAACTACATTTTTAACCAGATTATGGGAAGAAATCTTGGTGGAATCGAGTATGATGAAGACAACAGATTGAATCAGGGAGCTGATTATAAGGAGGTTTGTGCCACGCAGAATGAGAAGGCAGAAATCATTCTTGTAAATACAAAAGCCGGAGATGAGATGGACGAGATTTTTTTGGATAAGTCTTCAAAAGAGATGGAAGCATATGTGGTTGCCACACGTATTAAAGAGCTTGTAGCAGACAAATTCATGGTGACAGATAAGGACACTAATGAGTACAGACCGGTTAGATATTCTGATATAGTGATTTTGCTAAGAAGTGTATCGGGAACTGCTGAGGTTTATCAAAAGGTACTTGAGAACGAAGGCATATCTGCTTATTGTGAAAGTCAGTCAGGATATTTTAATGCTACCGAAATCGTAGATGTGTTGAATATAATCAGGGTTATTGATAATCCTATTCAGGATATTCCACTTGTAGCGGCACTTACATCTAAGATGTTTGATTTTACAGATACAGATATTGCATATATTAAAACAATTTCCAAACTTGATAATAAGACATCCCATTATTATGATTATCTTTTGGCGGCAAGAGAAAAAAGGGAGGTTGTGGAAGAAGTAGTATACAGGAAAATAGAAAGATTTTTTCATTTTCTTGATAAATATAGAGCTAAGGTAGCTTACTCATCTATGTACAGTATTATTACACAGATTCTTGATGAGACGGATTATATGCACTATGTCACTGCACTTCCGGGTGGAAAGAGAAGAAGTGCTAACCTTTCCATGCTTATTAAGAAGGCTATTGATTTTGACGCAGGGACTTATAAGGGTGTTTTTAATTTTATAAGATATATAGAAAGAATAGAGAAGTATGATATTGATTGTGGTGAGGCATCGGTTATATCAGAAAATGATAATTCTGTGCGAATCATGACTATTCATAAGAGTAAGGGACTTGAGTTCCCGGTTGTGTTTGTATCCGGACTTGGAAAGAAGCATAATAAGCTTGACACAAGAGGAAAACTTTGCATCCATCCTGATATAGGTATTGGTATCGATCTTATTCTGGCTGATGAAAAGCTTAGGATTAATACACTCATAAAAAAAGCTGTAGCTAAAGCGATTGACCAGGATAATATCGCAGAAGAGTTAAGAGTCTTATACGTTGCACTTACCAGAGCTAAGGAAAAGCTTATTATGACAGGGGCAGTAAAGAATCTTGACACTACCCTTAAGAAGTGGGAGGGGGCAAAGTATGAGGAGGATGATAAGCTGTCAAAAGACATACTTATGAAGTCATCAGGAATACTTGATTTGATTGGCTATACAATTGACAGGAAAATAGGAATGCCATTTGGTGTTGTGGTAAAAGAGGTCAGTGATATTGTAGATGATAAGATGACAGATGCTGTCTGCAAATCAGAAAAGAAAACATTTTTGTCAGATTTCGATTATGAGTATGGAGACAGCAAAGTAAATCCTTTGAAGAAATATATAGAATATGAATATCCGTATAAAACTAAGAAGCTCACCACTTCTAAGATGTCGGTATCAGATATAAAAAAGATGAATGCAGATTTTGTGGTAGAAGATAAAGCGGAGGATAAGTATATTCCTGTATTTGCAAGAGAAAGAGAAGAAGTTACAGGAGCTTACAGAGGAACGGTTTATCACAAAATTTTAGAATTATTTAATTATTCTATGGTACCATTTTTTGAAAATTATGATAAAATGTTGAATGATATGATTTCTAAGGGGTGTTTTACAAAAAGCGATACAGCGCTTGTTAATATTGAGGATCTTATATCTTTTGCGCACTCTGGTATCGGAAAACGAATGAAGCAGGCTTTTGACAATGGTAACTTAAAGCGTGAACAAAAATTCGTTGTGGGAGTTAAAGCATCAGAGATTGACAGTGAATACAGCGAGAATGAGACAATAGTAGTGCAGGGGATTATTGATGCGCTTTTTGAAGAGGATGGAGAGCTTATAATAGTTGATTACAAAACAGACTACGTCAGTGATTTTGATGAGCTGAAATCCAGATATAGTGAACAGCTCAAATATTATGCAAAAGCTGTCGAGAAGATTACAGGTAAAAAAGTGAAAGAGAAGATAATCTATTCAATACATTTAACCAAGGAGGAAAGTATATAATGATATTTCCAAAGTGGATAAGCCAGGGTGATATAATCGGTGTTACGGCTGTATCAGATGGCGTTAGTGATGAACTTGATAAGATAAGATTCAATAACGGAAGAGAAAAATTGCAAAAGTCAGGTTATCCTGTGGTGATGACACAGAATGTCTTCACTGCAGGTGAAAAAGGAAGAAGTTCAGACGGCGTCACACGTGCTACACAGTTTTCGCATCTGCTGGAGGATAATAATGTGGGGTGCATCATAAGTGCAAAGGGTGGCAATTATTTGAATGAGATGCTTGAATTTTTTGATTTTGACAGCTTTGTTAAAAGACCTGTGTGGTTCCAGGGCTATTCAGACAATACCTGGCTTATTCATACACTTACGACAGTGTATGATATTGCTACAATATACGGAAATAACTTTGGTGATTTTGGTATGGATAATTGGCATCCATCGATTTGGGATAACATAGATTTGCTTGAAGGTAAGAAGGATACGTTTGGCAGTTATGAAAAATATCAGGATGGATTTGCGGACAGACATACCGGTTTGGAAAGCTACGAGCTAAAGAAAAACGTAAAATGGAAGATTATGAATTCTGATAGTGCCCATTTTTCAGGAAGAATGATAGGTGGCTGTCTGGATGTTCTGCTTTTCATTCAGGGAACAAAGTATGACAATACGATTTCTTTTATCGAAAAATACAAAAGTGATGGTATTGTGTGGTATTTAGAGAGTTTTGCGACGGACTCGGAAAATCTCATGATGTTTTTATGGAAGCTTAAAGAGATTGGCTGGTTTAAATATTGTAATGGTGTTATCTTTGGAAGACCAATGTTTTATAATACATTTTCTGACACATCTTATGAGGAGGCTGTCAGATATGTTTTTGGGAAATTAGAAATTCCGGTTGTTTTTGATTGTGACTTTGGACACAAGCCGCCGAGAATGCCGATTGTAAACGGTGCAGTGGCTGATGTAAGTGTTGAGTGTGGAAGAGGCACAATAAAGTATGGATTTAAGTAGGATGACTTGGAGGTTAAGATGGATAAAAATGAAAAAGTACTATCGTGTAAGCTGAGTGTGGTTCTGTTTGTAGTATCATGGGTGATTTTGGCAGGATGCTATTTTTTATCAAAGCTTACAGCACCATATTTTGACTCAATCAACTATGGTCAGAACACAAAATTCTTCGTTGGAATAGTATTGTGTGTGTCATGGGCAGCAACGCTTGTAATAATGGTGCTTGTTGTATATGCAAAGTTCGGAATTAACTTACTTACAAATCCTGATACCATTGGAAGAGAGTTAGAGACAAAGAATCTTCTTATAGTGATTGGTCTTGTGATGGTATCGATATTTGTTATTAGTGCTCAGATTGGATTTGAGGTTAAACCATTTTATGACTTGGGCGTTAAGTTCACAGGTTATGAGCTTATGGCAAAAATTGCCGTTATTTTATGTAATGTAATTAAATGTGCCTGGGTTGTTATTATGATGGAAATGGTTGAAGACTTTATGTCACATTTTAATAAGAAAGAGATTGTGCCTTATGGCGGTATTGTCCTTATGCTTACAGCAGGCTTGTTTGATGTAGCATTTTCTTTTGTTACATTGCCAGTGACATATGTATTATTGTACCTTGTGTATGGTTTGATTTTTAGAATTACACATGAGAGCGTAAGTAAGACATTTTTATGCGTTGTTTTGATTTATATTCTGTAGTCTAGAAAAATACAAAGAAAGAGTGTAGAAGATGAAAGATAAAATAGTTAATTGGTGTAAAGAAAACAAATTAGTCATTACATTTGTGCTTTTTTCTTTTTTGATGGAAGCACTTTCAGTGTACGCAGTTGAAGGAGAATTGATTATCCAGAACCCCGCACTGTATATGGGGCTGATTGGACTTGTGGTATTTATAGTACTTCTTATTAAGAAGAATATTTTAAGATATTTTGTATGTACTGTTTTCCTCGTTGTGCAGGCAGTTATGGATATTGCGTTTGTGGTTGTTTATGATATGACAGGTCAGTATTTTGACTTTGGTATGCTTTATCTAAGGAATGACGCCTGGGGAATTCTTGAGAGTATCCCTATGAATTTTGTAGCGTTTTATTCTGAATTATTTGTGTGCTCAATGTTTATAATTTTTGGAAGGAGATATGTAAGACGTAATAAAGTGGTTGATGTTTCTAAAAATCACAGGATTGCATACTCATTGCTCGCTTTATTCTGTGTGGGAAGTTTGGTGTATGTTACCTGGTCTTACAACTCAAGCAGCAAGAATAAGTATGTAAATATGATTGACAATGATAATGATTCAGCATATACAAGTATGGGAATTATGGGAAATCTTGTAAATGAGATGTCAAAGGGGTTGCTTTATGATAAGACGGAGAAGCTTACAGATGAAGAAATTGAGAGTTTTATATATAGTGACGTGGCTTGTGAATCACCATACTTTGCTATCTCAAAGGGCAATAATGTAATTACGATTCTAGTGGAGTCTTTTGAATGGTTTGGGTTTATGCAAAATGATGAATATCCAAATGGTCTGGGACTTAGTAAAAAAGATTTGAAATATTTATTCCCGAATCTTACAAAGTTCTACAACGAGAGTGTTGTAATGAATAATTTCCATTCTAAAGAAAAGACTGATATCTCAGAGACCTTAAGTTTGCTTGGAAGTTATCCGACTGATTCATATGTTGATTATGATTTTGAGAATAATGCGATGCCACAGACTGCACCGAATACTCTTAAGCTTTTATCAGAGGATGATATAGTAGCAAATTCTTTCCACAATGGATACAAGTCTTTCTACAACAGAGAGTATACACATAAGTCTTTTGGCTTTGAAAAGCTCACGGACTGCTATGATATGATGGATATTGTTGATGAGAAGACTAAAGCCGGCAAAAAGCCTACAATGGTTAATTACCTTGAAGAGGGCGAGAGAAACCTGGATTCAGAGATGTTTACCACCTGTAAGGACTTAATGTTCAGAAAAGATAAGAGATTTTACACTTATATAACTACTATTACTATGCATGGAATCTACTATGAAAGAGATAATCTTGCAAAGTATAGAGAAAAACTGTTAAAGGTATATACACCGGCAGGTGATAACGACAATGAAGAAAATCTTATCAATTATATGACGACGGTTATGGATTTTGATAATGCCATTGGTATTATGATGAAAGACCTTAAAAAGAAGGGATTGCTTGATAAGACTACGATTGTGATGTTTGGTGACCACAACTCATATTATCAGCAGCTTAGTAATTATGTGAAAGATATAGAGGATTATGGAACAGAAAGATATTATACGGATTTATACAAAGTTCCATTTATGATTTATGATAAGAATTTAGAACATAAGGTTATTGACAAATTCACATGTACTTCTGATATAGTTCCAACGATTTTAGATTTACTTGGCGTGAAGTATTATAGCAATATGTACTATGGTAATTCTGTATTTAGCGATGTTGAGTCACCACTTTATTCGAGAGCATATGGATTTTTTGTCGGAGATGGAATCGTATGTAGAAATTTCAATAATATGTTGTATAGGGCTGATTCAGTTACGGATGAGTATATTGAAGACTTTAAAAACAGCTCAATTAAGCTTGTTGATAAGATAAAATTCTGTGATCAGATTTTTTACAATGATTATTTTGCAGATGAGACGCATATGGCAACATTGGAAGAGAAGTTAAAGAAAATCAATTGACAATCATTTTAAGTGAGTTATACTTAAGGATAGAAAAATATTTCAGAATGGGGCGTTGTTGCGAAAACGCTCTGGAATGGAGGATTAATATGGGACAGTATAAATGCAAGTATATGAATACGGAGAATGCTACAAGCAGATTCAATGATGAGAGATACAGAGATTATGTTTTGTATCATGCTATTCAGGAGGATAAGAGATTATGTGTCGGAATTAGTATCAAGGACAGAATGGAACTTACAAAAGTTAAGAGTACATTCAATGAGAATATGACATATATCACAACTAACTATGAAGGTAGTGGAGAAATCTATCTTGAGATGTGCAGAAAGGGTAAGCTTGAAGATTTCTATGATGCAGACAGCATTATAGAGGAGTACAAGAGAAATGGTGTCGATTTTGCAGAGGAAGGCTACGATGCAAAGATTAAAGAATTCATGGGATATGAGTTACTGGATCTTATGAGTGGAAGATATTTCGATTATAAGTTCCCGACAGAAGTATGGCACAGAGCCATTATTGGAATGATGTTTGGTTATCCGATTGATATCACTGCTGTTGAGATTTTAGAACATTAAACAGTTATGTTAAATTATTAATAGAAACGGAGATAATTATTGTTATGACAAAGATTGATATTGTATCAGGCTTTCTTGGAGCCGGTAAGACAACATTTATTAAGAAACTTATTGCAGAAGCATTTGAGGGAGAGAAAATCGTATTAATCGAAAATGAGTTTGGTGAGATTGGCATCGATGGAGGTTTTCTTAAAGATGCAGGAATTGAAATTACAGAGATGAATTCAGGTTGTATCTGTTGTTCACTTGTAGGTGATTTCGGTACAGCACTTAAGGAAGTAATTGATAAATATGCACCGGACAGAATAATCATCGAGCCATCAGGTGTTGGAAAGTTGTCTGATGTAATGAAGGCTGTTGAAGGAATAGATGGAGATATCACAATAAATAGCACAACTGCAATCGTAGATGGTCTTAAGACTAAGATGTATATGAAGAATTTTGGTGAATTTTTCAACAATCAGGTTGAGAGTGCAGGGACAATTGTTATCAGCCGTACACAGAAAATGCCTGAAAAGGCATTGGATGAGTGTGTTAAATCACTCAGAGAGCATAATGCTAATGCAACAATAGTTACAACTCCTTGGGATGATATAACAGGTAAGCAGATTTTAAGTGCTATGGAAGAGAAGAAGACCTTAGAGGCGGAGCTTATGGAGGATGAAGCTTGTCCTGTATGTGGACATCATCATGATCATCACCATGACCACGATCATCACCATGAGCACGAACACCACCATAATCATGACGAAGAGTGTTGTTGTCACGACCACGAACATCATCATGAACATGACGAAGAGTGTTGTTGTCATGACCACGATCATCATCATAAACATGGTGAAGAGTGCAGTTGTGGATGTGGTCATGACCACGATCATCACCATCATCATGCAGATGAAGTGTTTACCAGCTTTGGAAGAACTACTTCCCACAAGTACACTAAGGAGATGGTGGAATCTGCCCTTGTTAAGCTGTCAGAGACAGAAGAATATGGTGTTATCTTAAGAGCAAAAGGTATTCTTCCAAATGAGGATGGAACATGGATTTATTTTGATTTAGTTCCGGGTGAATATGAAATCAGAACAGGTGAAGCTGACATAACAGGTAAGTTATGTGTAATCGGAAAAGACCTTAAAGAGAAGGAATTAGAAGAGCTTTTCGCAGTTTAGGTAGTTGGAAGGAATATTTATGAAAAGAGAAGTACCGGTATTTTTATTTACAGGATTTTTAGAAAGTGGTAAGACAAGTTTTATCAAAGATACCTTGGAGGACAAGCAGTTTATCGGTGGTGATAAGGTGTTGCTTATTGTCTGCGAGGAGGGTATGGAAGAGTACGATGAGCTTGAGCTTGCCAGAAGAAAAATATATGTAGAGAGAGTGGAAGAGTTAGAGGAAATCACAGCCGAATATCTTGCAAAATGTGAGGAGATTCACAAGCCGGACAAGGTTATGATTGAATATAACGGAACATGGGTAATCGATCCCATTATTGATGAGGATAATTATCCTGATATATGGATTTTAGCACAGGTTATTTCTACAGTAGACGCTACCACATATGGTATGTATTGGTCGAATATGAGGTCTATGATTGTAGAACAGGTTAAGCTTGCTGACCTTGTAATTCTTAACAGATGTGATGCTAATACCAAGAAGAATGAATTTAGAAGAAATATCAAGATGATTAACAGTAAAGCACAGATTGCATATGAAGCTCATCCTGATTTTAACGGGCCATTGCCGGATGAAGGGATGCCATTTGATATGGATGCGGATATTGTTGATATCGGTATGGAAGATTATGGAATATGGTTTACTGATGCTATGGATAATCCAAAGAAATACGATGGAAAAGTTGTTAGATTCCAGGCATTAGTATTTAAACCGCCAAAATATGGAAGTGGAATTTTTGTCCCGGGAAGATTTGCGATGACCTGCTGTGCTGATGATATGACATATCTTGGAATGCTTTGCAAGTACGCTGACACAGACAGTCTTAATGATAAGGACTGGGTAACAGTAACGGCAAAGGTTAAGAGAGAATTTGTTAAAGAGTATAGAGGTAAGGGACCGGTCTTATATGCAACCGGCATAGAGAAGACACCACAGCCTGACGATATGCTTGTGTATATGTAGAAAATAAAAAAGTGCATTGTACTATGAACCAGAAGTACAATGCACTTTTTTTAGGCTTTCACTACGCGTTTATCGCGCCATTTACCATTTTTCCATCTAATAAATACAACGATGCCTCGAACAATTTCGTCTGCAGCCATACTAATCCAGATACCGATAAGACCAAGGTCAAGTACGATTCCAAGTATGTAACCGCCAAGCACAGATATCGTCCACATTGATGCCATACCAAGATATGTTGGGAATTTGACATCGCCTGCAGCTCTCATACTATTGATGATTGCAAGATTTGCAGTTCTTCCAAATTCAAGGAAGATGCATATGAATAATACTTTTTTTCCAAGAGATATTATGTCCGGATTCTTTGTAAACAATCCAAGTGTAATAGGACTGATAAAGAAATTAATGGTTGCTATGGCGACTGATATCACCATGGATTTTTTCAAGGTTGATAGTACCTTGTTGTATGCAAAGTCATATTCATTTGCACCAACTGCATGACCAACTATTATAGCTGTAGCAGATGCGGCAGCAACTGAATATAGAAAAGCAAAATTGCTAAGTATGCTTACAAATGACTTTGTATTAGTAACTACGGTTGAGTTAAATGAATTTACAAAAGTCAGTATAAAAAGCTGGGCAATATTGTATGAAATATTCTCGCCGGCCGTAGGGATACCAAGCCTGATGAGACTCTTTAATACATCAAACGGGAAAGGCTTTAAATACCTAAGCGATATTTTTCCTTCTATTTGGGTATGGAAAAACCAAATGGCGGCTAGTGCACCAAAAACTCTACTAAGTGTAGTAGAGATAGCAACCCCTTCTACACCTAAATCGAGAAACTTAAGTGGTCCGTAAAGGAATAAATAGTTACCAAAGATATTTATGATATTCATTCCGATTACAATAAACATACCAAGCATTGTCTTTCCGTTATTTCTAAAAATCTGAGAAAAAATATCTATTGTAGCCTGTAAAAATAAGAAGCCACCTACTATTCTCATATAACTTCTTGCATCAGGAATCATGACTGTTGGAATTTTCATAATGTTTATAATTCCGTCGCAAAATACATATACTATAAGACTTATAAGTGCACTGAGCAATAAGTTAAAAATAAGTGAAACAGTATATATCTGACTGAGCTTATCCTTTAGCTTAGCACCAAGATACTGGGCTACAATAACACCTGTTGCACTTGAAATAATGGTAAAAGCAAGTGTTAAAAAACCAATAATCTGGTTGGCATTGCCCAAACCTCCCACAGCAGTCTCTGAATATTTACTAATCATCAGAGTATCAATATATCCAAGACACATTGATAAAAATGCCTGGACAAAAATAGGCCAACCTAATTTAAATAGAGACATATCTTTTACATTCTGTTCTGCCATAATATCCCTCCTATACAAAAATATTAACTGATTTCAGTATAGCACGACAGAAATATATTTCAAGAGAAAATAGCAAAAAAGTAACAAAAAAATTAAAAAAAATGAAAAAAACACCTATAAATATAATAATATAATAGCTTTTATAATAAAATTAGGTAAACGCGCATATAAATAATTAACTAAAAATGAAGACGTATAAATGTATAGCCAAAAACTTGAACCTTTACTTAACCTGTCACTAAATCTAACAAGTGATGAGAGAAGAAAATCGGGGGAACTAGATGCAGGATATGATGAGACAAGTGGTGTGTGGGAGCTTATTGTACGATATGTAGGGGATATTGAATTTCTAAAAAATATAGGAATAAGAATTGTATATCTAATTAATAATTACGCCATTTTGTATGTTAAAACTGATAATATAGAGATGATAACACAGATGGAACAAATAATATATATAGAAAAACCAAAGAGATTGTATTATTCGGTGGTAAGTGGAAAAAGAGCTACAGGGGTAGATTTTCTGATAAATGAAGGATACAAAGGAAAAGGTGTTTTTACGGCTTGCATTGACAGTGGGATTGATTTTTCTCATCCGGAGTTTAGGAAAAATGATGGGAGTACAAGGATTTTTTGTATGTGGGATCAGAGTGATAACAGAGGAACGGCTCCGCAAGGATATGATTTTGGAAGTGTTTATTTTTCGGATGAGATTAATATGATGTTAGAGAAAGGAGTCAGAACAAATAATGATTTTTCAGGTCATGGAACACATGTTGCAGGAATTATGGCAGGAAACAGCGGAATTGCAAGTGAGAGTGAGATAATTGTTGTAAAGCTTGGAAGGGCAAGAAGTGGCGGTTTTCCTCTGACTAGTGAGATAATGATGGCAGTTAATTTTGTTATTAATATCGGAGTTGTGGTAAATAGACCTATAGCAGTTAATCTGAGCATTGGAAACAATTATGGTTCACATGATGGAAATTCACTGCTTGAGACTTTTATTGACACAGCGGTAGACTATGGAAGGAGTGTAATGTGTGTAGGGGCAGGAAATGAAGGTGATGCTCAGATTCATACTTCCGGTAAACTGTCAGAAAGCAGCGAAGAAGTAGTTGAGCTTGAGGTAGGAGAATTTCAGACTTCTTTCTCTGCGCAGATATGGAAAGAGTTTGTTGATGATTTCTCTGTAAGAATAAGGATTCCGGGATTTTATTCTGAAGAACTGATTGTGTCTGATGATGTTGTACAATCATTTTCCTTAACAGATATGCAGATAAAGATAATAAACGGATATCCCAGTCCCTACAGCAGATATCAGGAGATATATATTGATTTTATTCCGGACAAAGAGGAGGGATTTGTAAGACCTGGAATATGGAGAATAATACTGACAGGTAAAAAAATAGTTGTAGGACAGTACGATATGTGGCTTCCGGCAGGGGTGGGAAGAGTTAAAAATACAAGATTTTTACGTCCTGATCCGTATACGACGCTTACTATTCCATCGACCTCGAGAAAAGTAATATCAGTTGGAGCATACGATGTCACAACTGGAAGGGCAGCTATTTTCACTGGAAGGGGATACACAAGACTTAACAGAAGTGTTAAGCCGGACTTAGTTGCTCCGGGAGTAGATATTATATCAGCTATGTCCGGGGGTGGATACACTGCGCTGTCCGGTACTTCTATGGCATGTCCATTTGTTACGGGAATTGCGGCAGTGCTGATGGAAAAATATATTCTTAGTGGGACTGATTCCTACCTGTATGGGGAGAAAATGAAGGAATTCCTTATAAAAAATGCCAGAAAACTTCTTGGACATAATAAAGTTCCAGATGAAATCTATGGATATGGAGGAGTGTATGTACCTCGCCGGCAATAACGACGAGGCGTTATTGAAAAAATTTGTTGAAAATTACTAAAAATTGACATATTACGACACGTATGATAGAATTATTGCATAAAAATACGTGCAAAGATGTCGGAAGGGAAATAGTAATATATTGAATATAAGAGTTCTATGGCTGAT
>JBGVIE010000007.1:0-30169 GCA_045122895.1 Lachnospiraceae bacterium | reverse complement strand
GCGAATAGGAGGTAAGAGATATGGGTGTATATTTTAATCCGGGTAATGAAAGCTTTACACAAGCAAGAAATAGTCAGATTTTTGTTGATAAAACAGGATTGATTGAATGTCTGAATAAAAGAATGTCAACAGAAGAAAAATGCATTGCACTAAGTCACGCCAGACGTTTTGGAAAATCCCATGCAGCGGGAATGATAGATGCTTATTACAGCCGTGGATGTGATTCCACTAAGCTTTTTGAAGATACAAAGATTGCGGGGAGCAGTGATTTTAAAAAGTATATGAATAAGTATAATGTGATACATCTTGATATATCATCTGTCTGGGACTTTCACAAAGAAGATATGATTGAATCCATTCATGAGCGTGTATGTGAAGATTTCCAAAAAGAATATGCAGATACACTTAATTATGACAAAGACTTATATTTATTAATTCAGGATATATATAGTAAGACAAATGTTCCATTCGTCATCATCATTGATGAGTGGGACTGCGTAATCAGAAACAGTAATGATAAGGAATTAGTGCACAAATATCTGAGTTTTCTTCACTCATTATTTAAATCTGAGGAGTCAAAAGCGTTTTTGGCGCTGGCATACATCACAGGTATTTTGCCAATTAAGAAGATAAAAGATGAATCGGCTCTTAATAATTTTAGGGAATATACTATGTTGGATTCTTATCCAATCACAGAGTACTATGGATTTACAGAGGAAGAAGTAAGAGAACTTTGTACGGAATATGGTATGGATTTCGAATCAACGAAAGCCTGGTACAATGGATATCTGATTGATGGCGTTCATATGTATAATCCTAATTCTGTGTCTATGGCTATGGATAGACATAGATTTGATTCCTACTGGAAAAATACATCATCCTTTGCATCTATTAATACTTTTATTACTATGAATTATGAGGGACTCAAAGACGATATTATGACAATGCTTGCCGGTGGAAAGGTTAGAGTAAATACTAATTCATTTCAAAATGATTTTTCCACAGTTGCGTCAAAGGATGATGCCCTCACTGCACTGATTCATCTGGGATATCTTGGATATGACGCAGAAGGGGAAGGTAAGAAACACCATAGTTGTGTTATTGAAGAGATTGAGGCTAAACAATGATTATAAGGCAGACAGCTTAGGCTGTCTGCCTTACTTTTTACTTGTATTAAATGAACTCTTTGGTGTATATTAATAATAGTTTATATTGTTGGAGGAAAAAAGGACGAATGAACGAAGAAGCTAATCAGGGAATGTTACTTTTAAAAAAGGGACAGAAAGGAATTGTCCATCTTATATTCAGCAGATTGGGGTTAATCGTACTGCTTTTGGCTTTCCATGCATTTTTGATGTTTGGTGCTTTTAGGTGGTTTGGAAGATTTCTGCCACATTTATATGGAGGAACGATACTGTTTACTACAATGATGGTATTATATCTTCTCAACAGCAAAATGGATGCGTCAGTAAAGCTTACCTGGATGATAGTAGTACTGTTGTTACCGGTGTTTGGGGCGTTATTGTTTTTGTATACCCGAAGTGACATTGGACATCGTACATTGAAAAAACGAATGAATAAGCTGATTGATGAGACCAGAGGAGCAATAGCACAATCAGAAGATATAATGGATAAGATAAAAGATGAAGCACCGCAGGTGGCAGCTCTTGGCAGATATCTTGGACGTACCGGATGTTACCCTGTTTATGATAACACAGATGTTACATATTTTCCATTAGGAGAAAAAATGTGGGAGGAGATGTTAATACAACTGGAGCAGGCAGAACATTTTATTTTTCTGGAATATTTTATCGTGGATGAAGGATTGATGTGGGGCAGAATTCTTGAGATATTGGCAAAAAAGGCAAAACAGGGCGTAGAGGTACGTGTAATGTATGATGGAACATGTGAGTTTTCTACGCTACCACATGATTACCCTAAGAGGCTTAAGGAACTTGGCATTAAGTGCAAAATGTTTGCACCTGTAACACCGTTTCTTTCTACCCACTATAATTACAGAAATCACCGAAAAATAATGGTGATAGATGGTCACACTGCTTTTACCGGTGGTGTGAATCTTGCAGATGAATACATAAATCATAAGAGTAAATATGGTCATTGGAAGGATGTAGCAGTTATGCTAAAAGGGGATGCGGTTAAGAGCTTTACCCTGATGGCTTTGCAGACGTGGAATATTGACGAAAAAAAGCCGGAATTTGGCAAGTATCTTGAATACCCTGTTTTTTCAATGAGAGAAACAACAGGGTATGTAATACCGTATGGTGATTGTCCTCTTGATGATGACAAGGTGGGTGAACGTGTATATATGGATATACTAAATAGGGCGAAGAGATATGTGCATATTATGACTCCATATATGATAATGGACAATGAGATGGAGACTGCGCTCAAATTTGCTGCGGAACGAGGGGTGGAAGTGAGTTTAATTCTTCCGGGTATTTCAGATAATGCCGCTGCCTATGGTCTTGCGTATACTCATTATGAGTCGTTGTTAGCTTCCGGTGTCAGGATTTACGAATACACGCCTGGATTTGTTCATGCAAAATTGTGTGTGTGTGATGACGCAGAAGCAGTTGTGGGTACAATAAATATGGATTACAGGAGTCTTTATCATCATTTTGAGTGTGCCACATATATGTATGAGACACAATGTATAGGTGAGATAGAAAAGGATTATCAGAACACTCTTTCAAAATGTACACAGATAACTTATGAGTCATACAAAAAAGTGAAACTCAGCCGAAAACTGACAGGCTTTCTGCTGAAAGCTTTAGCGCCTTTGATGTGAAATTATATGTGTTTTACATTAAAGGTGTGCTATAGAGGAAGGGTAAAAGGTATATATATGGGAAAAACATTATATGTTACTGATCTGGATGGGACGTTGATGCATAATGACAAATCTTTGTCAACTTTTACAATTGATACCTTGAATCAGTTGATTGATCAGGGGATGCTGATAACGTATGCAACGGCAAGAACATTTCAGAGTGCGTGGGAAATTACTAAGGATATACATTTTAATATGCCTGTCATCACTAGAAACGGAACAGTGTTTGCAAATCAGATACTAAAGAAAGAGACAGAGATTTCTTTTTTTTCAAAAGATCAGGTAGTTAGACTTGCAAATATCTTATCAGGGATAATTGACAGAATAGGTTTTGTCAGTGCATATAGTAATGGACAGATGACCAAGTCATATCATGATGGAGATATGGGCAAAGGATTAAGAAAGTATATTGATGAACATGCTTCTGATAAGAGAATGAGGGCACTTAGTGAAGGTGACAATCTGTTTCATGGGGATGTGACTTATGTGACATTGATTGAAGAAAAGAATGTGTTGCAGCCTGTCTATGACCTAATTAAGGATGCAGATGATCTGGAGACTGTTTTTCAAAAAGATATTTATGGCGATGAGTATTGGTTGGAGATATGTCCAAAGAACGCCACAAAAGCCAAAGCAGTGCTTGAGTTAAAAGAAAGGTTTGGATGTGAGAGAGTTGTGGTGTTTGGAGATTCGATGAACGACCTTTCGATGTTTGGTATTGCAGATGAGTCTTGTGCTGTGGAAAATGCCTTAAAAGAAGTAAAAGATGTTGCTACTACGATTATTCCTGACAATGAAAATGACGGTGTGGCAAAATATTTATCACAGTTTTTGAGGATATAGAAAAAGTGGGATATCGCACTAAGTTAATGAGATATCCCACTTTTAAATTGCAACTATAACGATGCACCAAAATCACTCACTACAATCTGACCTGTAAGAGCTCTTGAATTATCTGATGCGAAGAATTCGATAATGTTTGCTACATCTTCTGCCATACAAGGCTTAAGCTTGAGGTCGCCATGCTTATTCATAGCACCCATCATACGCATATCAAGTGCTTCCGGCTTCATACCTGCTGTCATAGGTGTAACAATTGTACCAGGACAAATAGCATTACAACGTATGTATTTGTCAGCCATAAGAAGAGCAGTGTGCTTTGTGATTCCGATGATAGCAGATTTAGTTGATACATAAGCTGCACCGCCACCGCCGTTCACACCGGCTACGGAAGCTACATTCACAATAGAAGCCCCTTCCTTCATATACTCAAGTGCTGCACGTATACACTGCATAGTACCGACCTGATTGATAGATATGATTTTCTGAATCTCTACATCATCGAACTTGTCAACAGGAGCAAGTCCTGTATCAAGGACACCTGCATTATTCACAAGAACATCAATACCTCCAAACTTGTCTACAGCTGCTTTCATAAGGTTCTTACAATCTTCATCCTTTGAGATATCAGTTGGAACTGTAAGGACATTTCCGCCTGCCTCTTCAATCTTCTTTGCAACCTCATCAAGAGCCGCCTGTCTGCGGGCACTTATAACAACATTTGCACCATCTTTTGCAAGAAGAAGTGCTGTCGCAGCGCCTACACCTGAGTTACCACCTGTGACTACAATAGTCTTTCCTTTTAAATTCATTGTAAACCCTCCAATATATAATTTTATAACAAAATTATACTACATTACAGTGGCTGTATTCAAGTAAAATATTCATACAAATAAGTTCAAAAATAAAGTCTGATATGATATAATTCATCTTAACTGAAGAAAAAATAGGGGGTAGGGACGACTATGATTATTAACAATAATTTCGCAGCGCAGAATGCACTGAGAAATTATAGAATAAATACAGACAATAAGGCAAAATCATCAAAGAAACTGTCAACAGGGTACAGAATTAATTCAGCAGCAGATGATGCGGCAGGGCTTTCAATATCTGAGAAGATGCGTGAACAAATCAGAGGACTTGATATGGGAACCAAGAATGCTACTGATGGAATATCATTGATTCAGGTAGGTGATGGAGCTTTAGGTGAAGTTCAGAGCATACTTCACAGGATGAAAGAGCTTACAATTCAGTCTTTGAACGATACTAATACTGCAGAAGATAAGGCAGCGCTTCAGATGGAGTTTGATGCACTTCAATCTGAAATAGACAGAATAACAGGTACTACACAGTTTAATACTAAGAATATTTTTTCAGAACATCAGCCACAATACAGTCAGTACGAGGGAAATGTTTATTGGCAGAATTGGCAGCGCCATGCGGTTAATCTTCCTGATAACACCTTGATAATTACTTATGAACTGGAGAAGGGTGGAGCACCGATTGAGAAAATAATAGAGATTCCGGAGGGAGTATACACCACACAGGAGCTTATTGATGAAATTGATGATGCTATGAATACTTCAGGTGCAAGTCTTGATGGTTTGAATATGGAATATACAGACAACGGAACCTGTAATTTAAATCTTGAAGGCGGAGCGGACATAAAGGGAGTGTCAGGAGGACTATCATATCTTCTCAATGATGTTTATGGTGGGGCAAGCGTAGGTGCACTAATAGGTACAACTGTGTTTGCCAGTGATACAGACAGGTTGCAGATAAAAAACGGTCAGAATGACAGTTTAACCTTTCAGATAATGGATTTCTCCGGAAATACATCCAGCAAGAGTATTACAATCCCGGAGGGCAGGTGTACAAGACAGGAGATAATAGATTTTCTTAACCGGGAACTAAGTGGTACGCCTATTGAAGCAGTTAAATACAGTACAGGTATTAAGCTTCAAAGTGACGAAGCTATGATAACCGGTTTTAAAGGAAATATGTTCAAAATAGATACAGCCCCTAATAAGGTCTATACTTCTGTATTTTATGATAATGTTATGTATGGAAATACTACTGCGCAGGCGGCAGTTTTTACAGGGGGAAATGTATTAACGAACAATACAGTAGATGAAAAATATAACAAATTCAAGATAGATAGCAGCAATAATGAATTGACATTATCTGCAAATGGTGGAAGCGAAGTTACTATTACCATACCGGATGGCTCATATTCTGCATCAGCTATGATGAATAAGCTTAATGAGCTTTTTGAAGCTAACAACCTTGATATAACAGCAGATTTTTATACAAGTAATGGATTTAGCGGATTTAAAATCACTTCAAATGTCAAGGGTGTGGCGAGCGATATAGATATATCGAATACGTCAAGTGCATACGCAACATTGTTTACAGATTGTAACTACACATATTTTTCAGCTGTTCCAAGTCTGATTAATGAGACTACACCTGATTATCCACCTGTATTTACCGGGGGAAAAGATTTTCAGACTTCGATTCTTCCCTTTGCCATACAGTCAGGAGTTAATGATAAGTTTAACATTAAGCTTCAGGGAACTACATATCAGATTACTATGACTGCCGGTAGCTATAACAGCCTGAATGATATTGTAAATGAGCTTGATAATCAATTAAATGGAGCAGGTGCGCCGGCAGGATACAAGGATAAAATCGTCGCATCAGTGTCTAATAACAAAATTGTTTTAACAGGAGCGAATGGAAGTGGACTTACATCTATAGAGGTATCTGCGGTGTCAGGTAATAGTGGATATGAAGAATTGTTTGTGGGAAAGAATACCACATATAACACTGCAATTGCATCCAATTCTGGAACGAGCACTACTCCTGCAAAGATTACAACAAACACACAGGTTACTGACCCTGTTACCTTTGCAGGTGACAACAATAGATTTACATTAAATGTTAATGGAACTTACAGAAGTGTTATTTTTCCTGTCGGAAGTCTGTCACAGGCAGATGTAGTAGATACGATTAATAACCAGTTAAAAGAAGAAATTGTGATAAATAACAACACATTTTCAACTATTGATGTAAAAGGAAGTACTACAAAAAACACTGTAAGTGCAAGCGGAAGCGGAACTACAAATTCACCATACAAGGCATATAGTGCAAAAGGTTCGTCGCAGAATTATGAGGGTACTACCGTTATTATGTCTAATATTGGTGCAAAAGTGACTATGGATATTCCTGTTAAGAATCCTTTAGTTATTGATGACACTAACAACAAGTTTACGCTAAGTTTAAATACTGATTCTGTTGAGAATAATCCGGATGGGAAAACAGAAACCATAACACTTACAAATGGAAGCTATACTCCGGATATGTTAAGACAGGAACTTCAGAACAGAATAAATGAAACATTTGGCACGGGAGAAGGAAGTGTTACAGTATCTCTTGATGCAGGCAAGCTTGTATTCACTTCTAAGGTAGGAAATGCAGTTGTTGGAAATATGACAAGTATCAGCTTTGATACTTCATCATCTTTTATCAAAGAACTAAATACGACAAGGACTGCAGCTAAGGCAACGACAAATTATAATCTTTCGGATTCAATTGTTTTGGATGGAACGAACAATACATTTAATTTTGCATATACTACGCCATCGTTAGGAACAAGGAATGTAAGCCTTACACTTGATGACGGAACATATAATGCCAATACTATTGTTTCGCAGATTAATGCTAAATTATCACAAAATGGTATTCCGGTTACAGCTTCTAATGACGGTGGAAGGCTTGCATTGACCACAAATGGTGTAGGAACAGGATATTCTGTATCATATAACTCAAATAATGGTGGAACTTCAACAGATACTTTGTTTGGGAATTTAATATATGAGTCAACAGTAGCTGCTACAGCAGACTGTTCTGTCAAATCCAATATAGATATAGATGATTCTACAAACGTATTTAATATAAAGGTTGATGGCGTAGATTATTCTGTTAATTTAGATAACGGAAGCTATACCAGAAGCAGTTTTGTAAGTATGCTGAATCAAAAACTGACTGGGGCAGGAGTTCCTGTTAGTGTGTCTTTAACAGGCAATTACTTAAGATATACTGCAAATAACAAGGGGCAGTCAGCAAGCATATATATGTCATATGCGAATGGTGGCAGCTCCATGAAAGCAATATATGGAGAGACTACGGTGAAAACACCAGGCGTTACAGCAACTTTTGTGGATGACAAGCTTGTGCTTACCGGAGTTGATAATGGTGGCTCTCTTAGGATATCTTCAAACTACAACGGAAGCGTATTTCAGACTCATACAAGTACAACTTCAGATATTATGCCAAGCTCCAGAACAGGATATATTTCTTCTTCACATTCAAAAATAGACGGAGTAAATATATCTGCCCCTATTGTAATAGACCAGTGGAATAAACAGCTTAAGTTCACATATAAGAAGAATGGAATGGATGTACCTGTCAATATAGAATTGAATGAAAGAAGCTATTCCTACGACGAGCTTGCAGCCGAACTTCAGAATAAGCTTGATAATGCAGTTGGAGCAAATGAATTACAGGCAACTGTTAATTCATCCGGTGTTGTTATCAGTGCTTTTAATACAGGCAGCAATTATCAATTGAACAGTTTTTCGGGTGGATTTTACAATAAAGTATTAGGCTCATCAAGTGAAGTAAGTGTTAAAAGAACAACAAATTATGTTGATGGAGAGCAGAAAGTAGATCCTGCATATACAATTGGACGAAAGGATATACGTCATGGAATGGTGAATATCGAGTCGGGAGTTAATGACCGATTCACTTTTGACATAACGTATGGAGGCAATGTAAAGACGATTTCAGTAAAGCTTGATGAGGAAAGTTATTCAGGCAGTGAACTGGTTACACAACTTCAGGACAAAATTGACGGCGAACTTGTTTTAAATGGACTTCCTAAAGGAATGATTGAAACTGGAATTGGTGGTGTGAATACAGGAGTTGTGGGTGCTAATGATGATAATGCATTATGTCTGAAACTCTCAAAAACAGTGCAGCTTCCATACCAGGGTGAATACATAATTGATGGAGTTAGAGGAGACGCAGCATTCTTTATTTTTTACCAGTCGGATGGAGAGATGATTCCGGCGTATGTAAAAGGTGCAAAAGATATAACAAAAGGTGTCTCTATAACACCAGAGAATAATGTATTATCATTTGATGTGGATGGGACAAACTATTCTGTTACGTTGGATGAAGGAGATTATGAAAGTCAGGAATTGTTAGATATGCTTAATCAGAAATTCTCTGCAGCAGGTATTCCGACAAAGGCAAAAATTGAAGGCAAAAATCTTCAAATCTCGTATGGAGGTCTGGGACAGCACAAGATTGATAATATATCGGGAACTGCTAAAGGCGCAGTTTTTTATCAGGAGAATTCAGGAGATGGTAAGTCAGAAAATATTATGTTGCAATTAAGCAGTAATGCGGTCAGGGATTCTTTGCAACTAGACAAAACGGTTTTGAATACTGTAACAATGGGGATTAATTCTGTGGTTATTACAAAGAATAAATATGCAAATAAAGCTCTAGGCAGAATAGATAAAGCACTTGATATTGTATCAGCGGTGAGAAGCGGTATGGGAGCAGAGCAAAACAGGTTAGAGCATGTGATTAGCGGAAATAACAATAATTCAGAGAATACGCAGGCTGCAGAATCAAGATTGAGAGATGCAGATATGGCAAAGGAGATGGTTAAGTATTCAAGAGATTCTATACTTCAACAGTCGGCTCAGGCAATGATAGCACAGGCGAATAGTATGAATGAGAGGGTACTAAGTTTGCTGCAGTAGAGAATAAACAATAGCAGTGTGTAGCGGCTGATAATACTGATACATCAGCATACACTAGTACATATGCATATAACTTAACTGTTATACGGATATCATTACTATGATAAAGAAAGCACAACTGTCTTTGGCATTCCTGCGGGAGTGAAGAGAATAGAGCCATATGCATTTGGCTGCTATATGGTAGATGGTACTATGTACAAAATTGCAGGTTTTAAAATTATATGTGTGAAGAATTCAGCAGCATACAATTATGCTGTAGAAAATGGTATTTCATACAAGCTTATTCCGGAGAATGTGAAGAATTTTAAGCAGGAAAATGCAACATACAATTCGGTTGCACTTAAGTGGTCAAAGGTTGATAAAGCAACGAGATATATAATAAAACAGTACAGAAACGGTAAGTGTTCGCAGATAAAAAGAATATTGACAACCATAACTTGCATATGTTATTATACATTAACTCTTTGCACTGCATATAAAACTACAGTACAAACTGAACAGGCCGTAACGGAAGTTATGGAGTCGGGTCACATAAGTGACAGTGGAATCTTTTCATCCACGGGACAGTAGTTGCTAACGCTGATTTCGTGGGTGTTTTTTTATACTTTTTTCTAAGTGTTTCGTAAACTAACCCCACAGATATATGGTGACATTGGGATATGTAAAATGAGGGTGTGAAAAATTCACACAGAAATGGAGGTAGTTTATGAAAATAAACGAAAATGAATTTCAAAGAGTGGCAAACAGGGTATCAATTGTAAGTATTGTTGCTAATATTGTGTTGTCTCTGTTAAAACTGTTAGCAGGCATTATTGCCAGTTCCAGCGCTATGGTAAGTGATGCAGTACATTCTGCATCAGATGTATTTAGTACTTTTGTTGTTATTATTGGTATTAGGCTTGCATCTAAGGAATCTGACAAGGAACATCCTTATGGGCATGAGCGGCTTGAATGTGTTGCTGCTATTGTACTTGCGGTTGTGTTGTTTATCACAGGACTTGGAATAGGAGGCAGTGCACTAAAGACTATTCTTGGCGGCCATTATGCAGATTTGAAAGCACCAGGGATGTTAGCATTGATTGCTGCAATTGTATCTATTCTTGTCAAAGAAGCAATGTATTGGTATACAAGATATTATGCTAAAAAAATCGATTCAAGTGCTTTGATGGCAGATGCATGGCATCACCGTTCGGATGCGTTTTCATCTATTGGAGCTTTGATTGGTATTGGTGGAGCAATGCTTAATTATCCGGTTATGGATTCAATAGCCAGCTTGGTGATTTTTTTCTTTATTGCAAAGGCTGCATTTGATATTTTTAAAGATGCAATAGATAAGATGGTTGACCATTCATGTGATGAAGAGACAGAGAATAAGCTTCGTGAATGTGTACTTCAGAATGAAAATGTTATGGGAATAGATTTGTTACAGACACGAATCTTTGGCAACAAGATTTATGTGGATGTTGAGATTAAAGCGGATGGTACAATAACATTATCAGAAGCCCACAATATTGCTGAATCAGTACATGATGATATAGAACAGAACTTTCCAAAGGTAAAACACATAATGGTACATGTGAATCCTGATAAATAAGAATATTTACTAAAAATCAATAGTATCAAGAGCACAAATATGGTATAATGTGGATAGTTGTTTGAATGAAATTACAGTTCGGAATTTTACGAAAGGATTTATGAAGAATGCAAAAAATTGTCTACTTTGATTATTGTGCTCTTTTTATTTTTGTAATCATACTAACTGCAACTCTTTTCCAGAAAATGACTAAGGGAAGGAAGAATGCCTATTATCTTGCGATGGTAATCACATCAATCATAGCAGTGGTGGCAGATTTGGTAGCTGTGAATTTAGATAAATCAGGTGGCGGTAATATTCTTGCGAAATATATTTCGCAAACAGTGTATTTGGCTGTGCACAATATGATTTCCATGCTATACCTTATGTATCTTATAGCTCGCACAGATACATGGTACAGATTAAAAATAAGCAATTTTTTTAAAGGCTTATTGTTTATTCCTTTGATAATTGTATTAGGTGCGATTATTACGAATCCGTTCACGAATTATATTTTTTATTTTGATGCAGCCGGTACATATACGAGAGGAAAGTACATGCTTTTTTTGTATGCTGCAGCCATTTTTTATGCAGTCTTTGGTATGTCTTTCCTGTTACATTACAGAAGATTATTTAATAAGAGCAGTCTGGTTTTATTAGCGTGCGTTATTCCGTTTATTATGATTGCTGCTTTAATTCAGTTGTTGTGGCCGTGGTGCATAGTAGAGATGTTTGCAACTGCATATGGACTTTTGTTTATTTCTATGATGGTACAAAGGCCTGAAGATGCCATAGATAGTATAACGGGGCTCGGAAGAGAAAGCGTGTATTTGGAAGATATGAAGAGAGCCTTTGCAAACGGAAAACCTATGGATATCATTATGGTTAATATTTCTAATTACCATGAAGTTTTTGATATGGTGGGATTAGATGATATTAACCGGCTTATGAGAAACGTTGGTGATATGTTTTCGGAGATAAACAGGACAAAAGGTATAAAGGCAGATTTATATTCATTGGGTAATGGAAAGTTTAGGATTGTCATTGATTACCGCTACTTAAGTGTGATAGACGATATTGCAGAAAATGTTAATGACATTATGAAACAGGAATATTTTATCAATGGAATGAGCATTAGCCTGATTAGCTATGTTTGCATAGTAGAGTGCCCTGATAATATATCGGATATAAATTCGCTGTTAGTGTTTGGAAATGATTTGTATAAGAGACCATGTACCGGAGAAGTGATAAGAGCCGGAGAAATATGTAAAAGTGAATATTACAAAATTATGAGAAACATCAATTCAATTATTGATAAAGCTATAGTTAATAGAAGATTTGAAGTGTATTATCAGCCTATATACTCCATTAAGGAGAGGAGATATAATTCAGCAGAGGCACTTATAAGGCTCAATGATGACGAATATGGTTTTATTTCACCGGAGATTTTTATTCCAGAGGCAGAAAAAAGCGGTGCCATACATAAGATAGGAATGTATGTACTGGAGGAGGTATGCAGGTTTATTTCCAGCGATGAATTTAAGAAACTGAACATAGATTACATAGAAATCAATCTGTCCGTTGCACAATGTATGCAGAATAATCTTTCGAAGAATATTTTTGATATGTTGAACCGGTATAATGTGTCAGTTAATCAGATTAATCTTGAGATTACAGAGTCACTGGCGGCTGATTCACAGAAAATAATGATTGAGAATCTGAATACCCTTAGTGAAGCAGGCATAAGCTTCTCGCTTGATGATTTTGGAACAGGATATTCGAATATAAAGAGAATAGCGTCCTTACCACTTGAAATAATTAAGATTGACAGAAGCTTTACTATGTTTGAAGATAATAAAAATCTGGAAATTGCATTGAAAAATTCTATTAATATGATAAAAGCAATGAATATGAAAATAGTAGTTGAAGGTATTGAAACAGAAGAACTTGTTAAGTATTTTTCGGAATTACAGTGTGAATACATACAGGGATATTTCTTTTCAAAACCTATTCCAAAGGACGAGTTTGTCAGGTTTATTACCAAATCAGTAGGGGAGACATAGAAATGATTTGTAAGGAATGTGATTTTTTGATAAGCGATAAGGTGTGTGATATATGGAGTATAAGAATAAAATAAAGAATATTATTACGTTTGCTGCCTTGATAATTATGTTGTTTGTAGGAATCTTCTTTATGACAAAGATATCTGATCTTAAGGTTGAGACAGATACTATAGAGGCTTTTGTGACGAAATCATGGCGTAGCCAGAAATTTAAACGTCAGCGCAGCTATAAGATGAATATTGAATGGTATGATCTTGAAGGTAATATTTGCAAAGCCGGAAACAGACATAATCCTAACAGATTATCTGCAGGAGATACAGTCCAAATCAAGGTGGACAGGGCAACTCATTCAAGAATAATACTGTCGGTGTCAGGTGTTATTGTTATGTTTATAATGGGTGTGTTTATTTCTGTTTTGAGTATAGTATTAGCTGTAATAAAATATAAGAGACCGACAAGAAAGAAAAGAGTGAGACTTATAGAATATTCAAGTAATTACGGCGGTGATATGCAGGGGGGACACAAAAGAATTCAGGTAACCCGCATAGATTCAGTGAGATCATATGTATCTGTCTCAAAGGCGGATTGGCATAACGAAGAACCGGAAGTGAAGGATTATTATGTTTCCGATTCGCTGATTGATTCAATATCGGATGTATATTATACATACAAGCTTGGCAGACTGAAGCATTTACCAATGAATCCTGTTTTTGCCTGCGATGCAGGTAATTTTACATACTGCTTTAGATTTGAAGATGGAACTAATCTGACATTTGATACTACAAAGCTTATTCCTCAAAGAGGATATGATGCGATAAACAAGATTTATGGGTTGATTGAAGAAGCCGTTAAGGAGAAAATATGAATTATATAGAGATTATGCAAAAAAGAGAGCCCTATGTTTGCAATTATATTGATATGCCAAAACATATGCAGACAAAGGCTAGAAGATTAGTGATGGAATATGACAATATAGATGAAGAATTAATTGAAGAAAGGCGGGCGATTTTAAAAGAGTTATTTGGAACATATAATGAAATGGCTATGCCGGCTCCAGGGTTTAAGTGCGATTATGGATTTAACATTCACTTTGGAGGTTTGGCAGTTGTGAATTTTAATGTGGTTATGCTTGATACATCGCCAATTGATATTGGAGCGGGAGCATTTATTGGCCCTGGTACATGTTTTGCATGTGCCAGTCATGCGATGATTGGAGAACAAAGAACAGAAGGAGTTGGGAGTTCTTCACCAATTAAACTTGAAGAAAATGTGTGGATTGGTGCTAATGTTACAGTTTGTGGTGGCGTTACGATAGGAAAAGGGAGCGTGATAGGAGCAGGTAGTGTTGTGAATAAGGATATACCGGCAGGCGTTGTGGCAGCAGGAGTGCCATGCAGGGTTATCAGAGAAATAACAGATGATGATTATATTGATTTTTAATTGTATTTGAGGAGGTTAATATGAAGAGAGTAGTAAAGTTTTTATTGTTGGTGTTGGTTTTTGGAATGTTTTTGAATCTTGATGTCTCATATGCAACGGTTAATGAAGATGAATTAACCACATATCTTGCAAAAGAGGTAAAGAAGAAAACTAAAAAGATTGATGTATCAGAATATGAGATATCAATTGATGAAGTAATGGAGTGCTGGGTTTCTATGCTGTACGAAAATCCGGAGATATATAATGTTTCATCATATATCTCTTACAGCTACAACAGCTCAAAAAAAGTTACTTCTATTACACCTACCTACATATCAGGAAGAAGTGCATCTGCATTTAAGAGAGAAGCAGGCAGGATGATGAGTGTTATTGACGATAAGATGACAGATCTTGAAAAGGCACTGGCACTTCACGATTACATTGCTTCTGTTTGTGAGTACGATAAAAATGCTGCAAAAAATAGTTACAAATCCCCTGTTTTTACTGCATACGGAGCTTTGGTTAACAAGGTTTGTGTGTGTGAGGGCTACACGAAAGCATTTATGTATGGACTTAAAAAGTGTGGTATTGAAGCAAAATATGTAAGTGGAGGAGGTCATGCCTGGTGTACAGTCAAGATAGATGGCAAGTGGTATCATGTGGATTGTACATGGGATGACCCTCTTGGCAATGAAATTGGAGATGTAAAGCATACATATTTCTTAAAAAGTGATGCGTATATGCGAAAAAAGACAGAAGGAAATAGTCATACCTGGGACAGTGATAAATACGTTACGTGTAATAGTAAGAAATATGATAACACAAATATTTGGGATAGTGTAAGAACACAGATGATTTACAAAGACGGATACTGGTATTTTGTAAAGGGGACAAATAATTCCTACTATTACAAATATAAAATGAGTACAAACAAACTTACAAAGATAAAGAAAATGCCAAGTAAGTGGTTTGTGGATGGTAACAAGGGAGCATATTATACTGAGTGTCTAAAAATAGCTACTGACGGCAAATATATATATTACAATGTTCCAAATGGAATCAGAAGAATGAATTTTAGCGGAAAATCTGATAGACAGATATTAAAGTTAAATACATCAGTGGGAAAGGTGTATGGCATTAATTTTGCTGGTTCAAAGCTTAATTATCAGATAAAAAAATCACCGACAGGAGATTTACTTACCATAATCAAGTCAAAGAAGGCAGGGAAAACAAGGGCAGCATATATTTTATCTTCAATAGGAGCCAAGAGCTATGTGGTATCAAACAGAAAAGTAGCAACAGTTGCGTCAAATGGCGTGTTAACACCAAAGAAAAAGGGAACTGTTACACTTACCATAAGAACAAAGGCTAAGACAACATATCCAGCTACGGAGGGAAAAGTAAAAGTTAATATAGTAAGCTAGTGTGAATAATTACGCTGATATGAGATTAGTGGCAGTCAATTTGATAACTGCCACTATTTTTTGCTAGTAATTTTAATTGATTTATGTTAGACTAAAACTATGTATGGGCTTTTTGTCCTGAATTTGATAAGACGGAGGAGAAAAAATGGGATTTTTAAATCTTAAAGAATTCAAAGAAGAATTATCTCAGGCTGTTAATGAACTTGCGGAGGATAACAGTGCAGTAACAGAAGAAATGGCGATGTCTGTAGAGTCAGAAGATATTGTACTCCAGGAAGATATGCAGATTCCTGATGATCAGATGGTGAATACATTAGATGTTGATGATATTGAACTTGGAACTTCTGTAGAAGAAAACTTATCATATGAAGCTAATATAGATATGGTAGCACTTAGTGAGATGTTTGGTAATGAGCCACAGGTGGAAGAAGAGAAAAATATCAAGGAAGAGAAGAATCAGAAGAGAAATAAGAAGTCAAAGAATAAGAAAGAAGCTACGGAGCCAAAGATTGAAGAGAAGAAGGCAGAAGAAACAGATATTGATAGATTGGACGAGAAAGTTATGAACGTAGAAGAGGTTAAGAAATCATCAAGAACCGATATGTCATCAGTTGCATCAGATGAGACTACAGAGATTACAAGGGGAACAGTCATTGAAGGAAATATTTCTTCAGACGGATCGATTAGTGTTCTTGGTAAGATCAAAGGTAATGTTTCGTGTGCAAAGAAGCTGGTTATCAGCGGACAGGTTATAGGTGTATCTACAGCAGAAGAAATATACACTAATGATGCTAAAATCTGCGGTGATGTAATGGCATCAGGTAGTGTAAAGGTTGGAAACAGCAGTGTTATTATCGGTAATGTAACAGGAACATCAGCAGTGATAGGCGGTGCAATTCAGGGTGATCTTGATATTCAAGGACCTGTAATAGTAGACGGAACTGCTATTATCCAGGGTAATATCAAGTCAAGGTCAGTTCAGATTAATAACGGAGCTGTAATTGAGGGTATTATTTCACAGTGTTATGCAGAAGTAGATTACAATGCGTTGTTTGATAAGACTTTTACAGAATAATAGAAAGGAAATTGTCAATAATGAAAAGAATATTACTAAAATTAAGCGGTGAGGCACTTGCAGGAGATAAGAAGACAGGCTTTGATGAAGCTACAGTGGTAGATGTTGCAAAACAGGTTAAGCAGCTTGTTGATAAAGGTATTCAGGTGGGTATCGTTATCGGTGGAGGCAATTTCTGGAGAGGCCGCACAAGTGAGAAAATTGACAGAACAAAGGCTGATGCAATCGGTATGCTTGCAACAGTTATGAATTGCATATATGTATCAGAGATTTTTAGAACAGAAGGAATGAAGACTTCGGTATTAACACCATTTGAATGTGGTGCTTTTACAAAGCTTTTCTCAAAAGACAGAGCTAATAAATATTTCGAAAAGGGAATGGTTTGTTTCTTTGCAGGAGGAATTGGACATCCATACTTCTCAACAGATGTCGGTATGGTGCTTAGAGCAGTAGAGATTGAAGCAGACTGTATATTTGCCGCAAAAGCTATCGATGGCGTATATGACAGTGATCCGAATAAGAATCCGAATGCCAAGAAATACGATGAATTGTCAATCAACGAGATAATTGATAAAAAGCTTGGAGTTATTGACCTTGCAGCGTCTGTACTTTGTATGGAGAACAGGATGCCTATGATGCTCTTTGGACTTAATGAAGAGAACAGTATTGTAAATGCTGTAACAGGCAAGTTCACAGGAACAAAAATAATAGTAGATTAATAAATGGAAGGAAGCAACAAAAATGGAAACAAAGTTAATGGAATTTGAAGAAAAGATGACAAAGACACTTGATAATCTTGCTAACGAGTATGCAACAATCAGAGCAGGAAGAGCTAATCCTCATATCCTTGATAAGATTAAGGTTGATTATTATGGAACACCAACACCTATTCAGCAGGTGGCAAACGTATCAGTTCCAGAGGCCAGAATGATTCAGATTCAGCCTTGGGAAGCCAGCATTATCAAAGAAATTGAGAGAGCAATCATTTCTTCTGATTTAGGATTAACACCTACAAACGATGGTAAGGCAATCAGACTTGTATTCCCAGAGTTGACAGAAGAGAGAAGAAAAGAATTAGTTAAAGACGTTAAGAAAAAAGGTGAAAATGCAAAGATTGCAATAAGAAATGTTAGAAGAGATGCCAATGACCTTTTCAAAAAACAGAATAAGGCAAATGAAATCTCAGAAGATGAACAGAAGCAGGCTGAAGATAAGGTTCAGAAGCTTACAGACAAATATATTGCAGAAGTTGATAAGGCAGTAGAAGCAAAATCAGCAGAAGTACTTACAGTATAATATGAGCTTTTTTCAGGGGGAGTCGCTAGACGGTTCCCCTTGATTGTGATTTTTTGGAAAACTTTACCAAACCGGAGGAATTCATGGAAAATAATAAAATACCAAATCATGTTGCTATAATTCTTGATGGTAACGGAAGATGGGCAAAGAAGAAACATTTGCCTAGAAATATGGGGCATGTTCAGGGAGCCAAAACCGTTGAACAGATATGTGAGGATGCTGATTCACTTGGGATAAAATATCTGACAGTATATGCATTTTCTACAGAGAACTGGAACAGACCTGAAAGTGAAGTAAGTGCACTTATGAAGCTTTTAAAGAAATATTTGGAAGACTGTATAGAAAGAGCTAACAATAATGATATGAAGGTAAGAGTTATTGGTGAGCGAACACGACTTGGAGAAGAACTTTGCAGTAGAATTGACGAACTTGAGGAAGCTACAAAGAATAACACAGGACTTAATTTTACAATAGCTATCAATTATGGCAGCAGAGATGAAATGGTTCGTGCTATGAGAAAAGTGGCAGATGATGTGAAGTTAGCAAAAGTATCGCCTGAGGATATAGATGAAAAATATTTTGAGAGATATCTTGATACAGCAGGAATTCCTGACCCTGACCTTGTAATAAGAACAAGCGGTGAGGAGAGAGTATCTAATTTTTTACTGTGGCAGCTTGCCTATTCAGAATTCTATTTCACAGATGTATTATGGCCGGACTTTAACAAAGAGGAATTAAAAAAAGCAATTGAGAAATACAGTATGAGAGATAGACGATTTGGCAAGATAAAGGAGGAATAATGATGTCTGCAATTAAAAAGCTGATGACAAAATCTTTTTTGGAGAGGGCGATAAGTGGAATACTACTTGTAATAATTGCACTTGTAACGATTATACTGGGCAAAGATGTTTTATTTGCAACTATAACTATTATTTCGTTGATTGGTCTTAGTGAAATCCTTAAAGTGTTTAAGGTTCATAACAGATTGCCGGGATTTGCAGCGTATCTTGTGGCAATAGGCTATTTTGCATTATTGAGATTTGAATATCAGGAATATTTTATGCCGTTATTTATCGGATATATAATTATTCTTATGGCGATTTATGTATTTACATTTCCTAAGTTTACAAGCAGTGAGATTATTCCTTGCTTCTTCTCATTATTTTATGTAGCAGTTATGCTTTCATATGTGTATCAGGTTAGAATGATGGAAGACGGACTTTATACAGTATGGTTGATTTTCATTTGTTCCTGGGGATGCGATACATGTGCATACTTAGTAGGTGTAATGTTTGGTAAACACAAAATGGCACCAATTCTTAGTCCTAAGAAATCAGTTGAAGGTGGAATAGGAGGCGTAGTCGGTGCTGCACTTTTAGGATTCGTCTATGCCCTTATATTTAAGGGAAATATACATGAGATTAGTAACCCTATGGTGACATTCCCTGTCATTTGTGCTGTTGGCGGAATAATATCTCAGGTTGGTGATCTTTGTGCATCAGGAATAAAGAGAAACAACGATATTAAAGATTATGGTAAGTTGATTCCGGGACATGGTGGTATTCTTGACAGATTTGACAGCGTAATTTTTACAGCACCAATAATATTTTATTTAATTACATTGTAATGGAGAATTAGTATGGACAAGAGATGTATTTCAATACTTGGCTCCACAGGCTCAATAGGAACACAGACTTTGGAGATTGTAAGAGCGAATGGCGATTTAGAAGTCGTAGCTTTGAGTGCGGGGTCAAATATAGGATTATTAGAAAAACAGATAAGAGAATTTAGTCCAAAGCTTGTAGCTGTGTGGGATGAAATAAAAGCAGAAGAACTTAAGAAAAACATTTCTGATCTGGACGTTACAGTGGTATCAGGAATGGAGGGACTCATTGCAGTTTCAACAGCGAAAGAAGCACAGATTGTGTTAACTGCTGTTGTTGGAATGATAGGTATTCTTCCAACTGTAGAAGCTATAAAGGCAGGAAAGGATATAGCACTTGCCAATAAAGAGACACTGGTAACGGCAGGACATATAATTATGCCTCTTGCGAAGGAAAACAGAGTAAATATTTATCCTGTAGACAGCGAACACAGTGCAATTTTTCAGTCACTTAACGGTGAGAATAAAAGAGAAGTGAGTAAGATACTGTTAACTGCATCAGGCGGCCCTTTTAGAGGTAGAACAAAAGAAGAGATGAAGGATGTAACTTTGGCACAGGCACTTAATCATCCAAACTGGTCTATGGGCAAAAAAATCACCATTGATTCAGCAACTATGGTTAACAAGGGTCTCGAGGTAATAGAGGCAAAATGGTTGTTTGATGTGGATTTTGACGATATCCAGGTGGTAGTACAGCCACAGAGTCTCATTCATTCAATGGTTGAATTTAAAGATGGTGCTGTAATGGCACAGCTTGGAACTCCTGATATGAAACTTCCTATCCAGTATGCGCTTTATTACCCGGAGAGAAGACACATAGACTCTGAGAGAGTTGATTTTGCAAAGATTGCAAGTATAACGTTTGAAAATCCTGATATGGAGAATTTTGAAGGCCTGAAGCTTGCTTATGAGGCTGGAAAAATGGGAGGTTCCATGCCTACAGTATTTAACGCTGCCAACGAATTGGCAGTTGCGATGTTTTTGGAAGAAAAGATAAAATTCTTAGATATTTATGAAATAATTAAATATTGTATGTCAAATCATAAGGTTATCCAGAATCCAAGCCTTAATGATATACTTAATATTGAAAAACAGACATATGATATTATAAAGGAGAGGTGGTAAAATAATGGGTATAGTGCTTGCACTTATAGTATTTAGTATACTAATCCTGTTTCACGAATTTGGTCACTTTATTATCGCAAAGAAGAATGGTATTTGCGTTACAGAGTTTTCTTTAGGATTGGGACCAAGACTTGTGAGTCATCAGTTTGGTGAAACAAGATATTCAATAAAAATTCTTCCGTTTGGCGGCTCTTGTATGATGCTCGGCGAAGAGGAAGATCAGGATGATGAGAGAGCATTTAATAACAAATCAGTATGGGCAAGAATGGCTGTAATTGCAGCAGGTCCAATATTCAATTTTATATTGGCATTTATAATGGCAATTGTAGTGGTTGGATGTGTTGGGTATGATCCTTGTATTGTAACATCGGTTAATGAAGATTCGCCACTTAAGGAAGTGGGATTAGAACCCGGAGATATAATAACTGAAATCGATGGTATGAAAATCGATGTAGGCAGACAGCTTTATCTTGAAGAATTTGTAAAGCCTTATGAGAATAAGGAAATCGTGGTTAAGTATTTAAGAGATGGAAAAGAATATAAGACAAAGGTGGTTCCGGGAATTAAATATATGCTTGGAATATATTACACAGCTACAGATGAACCGTCAGAAGTCAGCAGTATTTCACCGAGTGGAGCTTTTGCGCAGGCAGGAGCACAGCGGGGGGACATAATTACGTCAATCAATGGAACGGAAGTTTCAACAGGTAAGGAACTTCAGAAATATTTTGAAGCAAATCCACTTGATGGAAGTGTTATCGATATAGAAGTTAAGCGAGGTAAGGAGACAAAGACGCTTAAGGTGGCACCACATGAATCTTACACTTTAGGCTTCACATACAACGTAAACGGAAGAGTTGAGGCTGATGGGATTGGTGACGTATTTAAGTACAGCTATGTAGAGCTTAAGTACGGGGCACAGTATGTATTCAAGAGTCTTAAGATGCTTTTTACCGGAAAAGCGAGTGTCAAGGAAGTGTCTGGTCCTGTGGGTATCGTGGATTTGATGGATGAAACATACGATGAGACAAAGAGCGAGGGCTGGCTTATTGTGTTTATGAATCTTGCAAACTATTTGATTTTGTTTAGTGTCAACCTTGGTATATTTAATCTTATACCATTTCCTGCACTGGATGGAGGAAGACTTGTATTCCTCATAATAGAGGCAGTCAGAGGAAAACCTGTATCGAGGGAAAAAGAAGGCTGGGTAAATTTCATCGGAATGATGATACTTATGATATTTATGGTGTATGTGATGTATAACGATATTACAAAGTTGTTCTAAAGTTGAATGGAGAGATGAAGTTGAGAGAGCAGACTAAAGTTATAAAAATCGGAGACAAAGTAATTGGAGGAGGCAATCCAATACTTATTCAGTCAATGACAAATACGAAGACTGAAGATGTAGAGAGTACAGTAAAACAAATTCTTGAGTTAGAAGCTGCCGGATGTGATATTATCAGATGTGCAGTTCCTACAATGGAGGCTGCAAAGGCTTTATCAGACATAAAAAAACGTATTCATATTCCTCTTGTGGCAGATATACACTTTGATTACAGACTTGCGATAGCTGCAATGGAAAATGGAGCAGATAAGATAAGAATTAATCCTGGAAATATAGGAGGAAAAGACAAAATAAAAGCAGTTATAGATGTGGCTGCGGCTAATAATATTCCTATTAGAGTGGGTGTAAACAGTGGCTCCCTTGAAAAACCAATACTTGAAAAATATGGTAAGGTTACAGCACAAGGACTTGTGGAAAGTGCTCTTGAAAAAGTGGCAATGATAGAAGAATTTGGTTATACAAATCTTGTGATAAGCATTAAGTCGTCGGATGTAATGATGTGTGTAAAGGCTCATGAACTTATAGCAAAAAAGACTTATTATCCGCTTCATGTGGGAATAACAGAAGCTGGAACTCTGATGGCAGGAAATATCAAATCTGCAGCAGGACTTGCACTTATTCTTGGTCAGGGAATAGGTGATACAATAAGAGTTTCACTTACAGGAGCACCGGTAGAAGAGATTAAGTCAGCCAAGTTGATTCTTAAGACACTGGGACTTAGGTCGGGTGGGATTACGGTTGTGTCCTGTCCTACATGTGGAAGAACAAGTATTGATTTAATCGGACTTGCAACAAAGGTTGAAAACCTTGTGACACAGTATGAACATTTAAATATTAAGCTTGCTGTTATGGGCTGCGTAGTGAATGGTCCCGGCGAAGCAAGAGAAGCTGACCTTGGAATAGCAGGAGGAAACGGAGAGGGCCTTATTATCAGAAAAGGTGAGGTTATCAGAAAAGTTCCTGAGGACAGATTGCTTGATGAATTGAAAGTTGAGTTGGATGCGTATGGAAAATAAAAAGTTTCAAGAAGTATTTCCTGAATTAAAAATCAGTAATGAGCTTTCTGAATTACTTAATTATGTACAGATAGAGAGAATAACTACAAACAGAGACAGAACAGGTATGAGAATATATATATTTGCAGAGAGATTAATACTTCGCAAAAATATTGTCATACTTGAGAAGGCTATTAAAGAGCAGTTATTCAAGCATCAAAATGTAAATATCAAGATAATGGAAAAATATGCTTTGTCAGAACAGTATGATCTGGCAAAGCTTTTAAACATTTATAGAGACAGTATTATTGCAGAAATCAAGGATTACAATATGCTGATGTCTAATATTTACAGAAAAGCGGAATACGAAATTATTAATGGAAATACTCTAAAATTATACATAGAAGATAATGTGATATCTAAAGATATTGTACCTGAGCTAATAAAGATTCTCGATAAGATTATTTGTGAGCGATGTGGAATTAGTGCCATTATTGATTATGAATATGTAGAGCATACAGAGAGTAAGTATCACAGACAGGGTGAGATTAAGCTTGAACAGCAGATTAAGGCTATTATGAATAACATCAAGCTTAATGAAGAAGAAAAGACTCAGACAGAAGAGAAAAAAGAAGAAGTTAAGCAGAGTAAGGGTGAAGATAAGAAAGATAAAACTGAAAAGAAAACTGAGTTCAAGAAGCCGTTTGTGCGTCAGCCTGTTCGTTCTGACAATCCGGATGTACTTTATGGAAGGGATTTTGAAGATGAAGAGATACCTATCAGCTCTATTGAAGGAGAGATGGGTGAAATAGTAATAAAGGGTAAGATTATAGGTCTTGATCAGAGGGAGATTCGTGGTGAGAAGACTATAATTATGTTTAATATAACTGACTTTACAGATACAATAACAGTAAAGATGTTTGCCAGAAACGAGCAGCTTCCTGATATTCTGCCTGCTGTGGCAAAGGGCTCTTTTGTAAAAGTTAAAGGTGTAACGATTGTAGATAAGTTTGATAATGAGCTCACCATCGCATCTGTAAGCGGAATAAAGAAAATTGGCGATTTTACAACAAAGAGAATGGATACGGCAGCAGTCAAGCGAGTTGAGCTTCACTGTCATACAAAGATGAGTGATATGGACGGAGTGTCAGATGCCGGAGCTATAATTAAGAGGGCAATGTCATGGGGACACAAATCAATCGCCATAACAGACCATGGTGCTGTTCAGGGATTTACTGAAGCACTTCATTTTCTGCAAAAAGCGGAAGGCAAATTCAAGTGGGAGCCATTTGATTTTAAGGTGATTTATGGTGTTGAGGCGTACCTTGTAGATGACTTAAAGGATATTGTAACAGGTTCAAAGGGGCAGAGCCTTGATGAGGATTATGTTGTTTTTGATATTGAGACAACAGGGTTTAGTCCGATTAACAATAACATCATAGAAATAGGTGCAGTCAAAGTATCCGGAGGACGGATTATAGACAAATTCAGCACTTTTGTAAATCCAAAAGAACCTATACCATTCAGAATTGAGCAGCTTACAGGTATAAACGATTCTGATGTGGTAGGAGCACCTGTGATTGATGATGTTTTACCTGAATTTATGGAATTTTCAAAAGGCTGTGTAATGGTTGCACATAACGCAGAATTTGATATGAGCTTCATTATGAAAAACTGTGAAAAGCTTGGTATTGAATACGATTTCACTTATGTAGATACAGTACCCCTTGCGAGATTACTTCTGCCAACTCTTACAAAGTATAAGCTTGACAATGTGGCAAAGGCACTGAATATATCCCTTGAAAATCATCACAGAGCAGTAGATGATGCAGGCTGTACGGCGGAGATTTTTGTAAAGTTCATAGAGATGCTAAAAGAGAAAAATGTAAATGATTTGGATGCTCTTAATGAGATGGGAAAACCTACGGAGGAGACAATCAGAAAGATGCCTTCAAGTCATGCCATTATTCTTGCAAAGAATGAGACAGGAAGAATAAATCTGTACAGACTTGTGTCGAATTCACATATAAAGTATTACAACCGTCAGCCGAAAATTCCAAAGAGTGATTTTCTTGCACACAGGGAAGGTCTGATTATAGGTACAGCATGTGAGGCGGGAGAATTATATAAGGCTATTCTTGGGGGACGAAGTGACCAGGAGATTGCAAGAATTGTAAATTTTTATGATTATCTTGAGATACAGCCTCTTGGCAACAATATGTTTATGTTAAAGAGTGACAAAGTCAATGTTAATTCGGTAGATGAGCTTATTGATATTAATAAGCGAATTGTAAAGCTTGGGGAACAGTTTAATAAGCCGGTTGTAGCAACCTGTGATGTTCATTTCCTAGATCCGGAGGATGAAGTGTATCGTAGAATTATTATGGCAGGTAAAGGATTTAAGGATGCTGATGACCAGGCGCCACTTTATCTCAGGACAACAGATGAGATGCTTGAAGAATTCAAGTATCTCGGAAGCGAGAAAGCAGAAGAGGTAGTTGTAAAGAATACGAACCTTATTGCGGATATGATAGAGAATATTATACCGGTAAGCCCGAAGAAATGTCCGCCTGTAATTGAAAAGTCTGATGAGACGCTTAGAACCATTTGTTACAACAAGGCTCATCAGATGTACGGGGATAATCTCCCGGAAATCGTAGTTGAGAGATTAGAGCGTGAGCTTAATTCTATTATCAGCAATGGTTTTGCGGTTATGTACATCATCGCACAGAAGCTTGTGTGGAAGTCGAATGAAGACGGATATCTTGTTGGTTCAAGAGGTTCTGTCGGTTCATCATTTGTAGCCACTATGTCAGGTATAACAGAGGTTAATCCACTGAGACCGCATTATTACTGCGCAAAATGTCATTACAGCGATTTTGATTCTGAGGATGTACTTCCTTATGCAGGTGGTGCAGGCTGTGATATGCCGGATAAAAAATGTCCGCAGTGCGGTGAGATGCTTATAAAAGACGGATTTGATATTCCTTTTGAGACGTTCCTGGGATTTAAGGGAAATAAAGAGCCGGATATTGATCTTAACTTTTCAGGGGAGTATCAGAGTAAAGCTCATGAGTATACAGAGGTAATTTTTGGAAAGGGGCAGACCTTTAGAGCCGGTACAATAGGTACGCTGGCTGATAAAACTGCGTATGGTTATGTAAAGAATTATTTTGAAGAAAGAGGTCAGAGAAAACGTCACAGTGAGATAAGCAGAATAACAGAAGGGTGCGTAGGTATAAGAAGAACAACAGGACAGCACCCTGGCGGAATCATTGTACTTCCACATGGATATGACATAAATATGTTCACACCGGTACAGCATCCTGCAAATGATATGACTACAAAAACTGTAACGACACATTTTGATTATCACTCTATCGACCATAACCTGCTAAAGCTTGACATTCTTGGGCACGACGATCCTACTATGATAAGAATGTTGGAGGATTTGACAGGAATTGATGCAAAGACTATTCCCTTTGATGATCAGAAAGTGTTATCGCTGTTTGCAGGAACACAGGCTCTTGGTATAGAACCGAAGGATATTGGGGGCTGTCCTCTTGGCTCACTTGGAATACCTGAGTTTGGTACGGATTTTGTTATTCAGATGCTTATTGACACCAAGCCAAAACAGATATCAGATTTGATACGAATATCAGGACTTTCACATGGTACTGACGTATGGCTTGGAAATGCCCAGACTCTTATTGAGAATGGTTCGGCAACAATTTCAACTGCTATATGTACGCGAGATGATATTATGACATATCTTATCGGAAAAGGAATGGATTCAGAATTGTCCTTTACGATTATGGAGTCGGTTCGAAAAGGTAAAGGACTTAAGCCTGAGTGGGAAGAGGCAATGAAGGCGGCTGATGTGCCTGACTGGTATATCTGGTCATGCAAAAAAATCAAGTATATGTTCCCTAAAGCACATGCAGCGGCATACGTTATGATGGCTTTTAGAATAGCGTATTTTAAGGTGTACTATCCTCTTGCTTATTATGCAGCATTCTTTAGTATAAGAGCGTCTGCGTTCAGCTATGAGCTTATGTGCCAGGGAAAAGAAAAGCTTGAGTTCTTTTTAAATGATTACAAGAAGAGAAATGAGCAGAAGCTTTTAAGTAAAAAAGAAGAAGATACACTAAAGGATATGAAAATCGTTCAGGAGATGTATGCCCGTGGTTTTGAATTTGAAAAAATAGACATATTCAAAGCGGATGCTCACAGATTCCAGATAATAAACGGTAAGCTTATGCCGTCGCTTAGCAGTATTGATGGTATGGGGGAAAAGGCAGCAGACGCTGTGGCAGAAGCAGCAAAAGACGGACCATTTTTATCAAAAGATGACTTTAGACAAAGAACAAAAGTAAGTAAGACACTGATAGATCTTATGGATGAACTGGGAATCTTAGGCGACCTTCCGGAAACCAATCAATTATCAGTGTTCGATTTACTTTGATACTGTTAGTGAATTATAAAAGGAGATAAATAATTGAAAAAAAACAAGATATGTATGTATGCAGGGGTGATAGTTGCAACGCTTGTACTAATTGTGTTGGGTATTAGTATTATGATAGATAAAAAAAGTATTTCTATAACTGTTAAGTATGGAGAAAAAGATATTGAGGTATTTAATAAAGAACAGAGTTTTGAGGAAATCTTTAAAAAATTGGATATTGAAAATTTAGTTTATGTTAAGAATAATGAAGAAATTAGTATAAATTTTAATGGGGAAAAACCAGAGAAGATAACGGCAATAGAATACATATTGAATGATGAAGGAAAATATAAGTATGGAAAAGAAAAAAATGGTGAAGAAGTTATACTTGAATGGAATAAATCTAATGTAATATTAAAAGTGAAGCCAAACATATTTACAATGTTTAGTTCAAGCGGTGAGGACTATAATCAAAAAGGAATACTAAAAGGATATCATTTGGTAATAAATTACGCAGATAAAAAAGATGATTATTATTTTGTTATAAAAGGAGATGCGGCTATTACTAATCAATAAAATCTATTGAATATCATAGTATAACTATAGAAAGGTCTGCGGAATAAATAGACATATGACCGTGGTAAGAGAGAAATATGGATTTTGAAAAAGCAAAAAACGCAGTATTAGAATCAACTAAAGAGCAACGCAATGAATTAAACGGATGGGGAATAGGAACTCTTAGTGAGAAGACTGTTCATGCAGTTTTAAAAAGATACTATGAACCGGACGAGGACTATCATGAAGTTCCTGTAAATGGGAAGGTTGCTGATATTTATAGAGATGGTGAGATAATCGAGATTCAGACACGTGCATTTAATAAACTTCGTGATAAGCTTGATAAATTCCTGCCGGAATATAAGGTTACGATTGTTTATCCCATAGCACATGAAAAGAATTTAATCTGGATTGATGATACTACCGGAGAGACTTCCAAGAAGAGAAAGTCTCCAAAAAGAGGAAGCTATACAGATGCATTTTATGAATTGTACAAAATAAAGTCATATCTCAATCATCCGAATCTGTTTTTGAAACTTGTTTTGCTGGATGTAGATGAATACAGATTGTTAAATGGTTGGAGTAAAGACAGAAAGAAGGGCTCGAGCAGATATGACAGAATACCGTCAAAATTAGTTGGCGAGGTGTCAATTGAACGGGTCGAGGATTATGTTATGCTTTTACCAATAGAGCTGGAAGATGAATTTACGGTAAAAGACTACGCAACAACAGCACATATATATGAGGAAACTGCCAGATTAGGGCTTCATATAATGAATTATATTGGAGCCATTGAACTGGTGGGAAAAAGAGGAAAGAGTAATTTGTATAGGATATGCTAAATATATTGTATTTATAACTTGACAAATAATAATAATAATATCATTGTTCGAGTGAGGAGTTTACTTTAAACGGTGTTTATCATATGATTTACATACATATTATACAAAAGGGTGACGATTCTGAGTATAAATACAATTAAGAAGGAGAATTTTTAATGAGTAGTAAGGTTAGAAAAATAGTAGCTGGAACATTAATGGCTGCTACCTTGGCAACAGGAACAGCTTATGCAGAGATTGCGTCTCGGCTGTTTATGATTTAAAGGCTGGAAGTAGCAGAATTGCAAAGAAAACGCTTGATTATGCAAATCCTAGTGATAGCTATACTGCAAAGAAAAAATGGGGGTTTGCAAGCAGTGCAACATTAAAAATTTCATATGATGGCAATGAAAAAACATTAAAAGCAAAATAACACAAAAATACAGTATGGTCAAGCGATTGTCCATACTGTAATAATATGGAGAAAAAATGAACAGTTTTTTTAGAGACAGGCAGACATCGTTGTTACTGATTGTAGGATTGATTTTATCCTGCTTTGTATCAATGAATGTCTTGGCAATGGAGAATAATGTAAGGAATAAACTTGATAAAAAAAATAGAATTGAATATAAATTCAACCAAGAAATTGATGCGAATTTATTATACGCAGGTCAATGGTATGAATTTGATTCCCCGGAAGAATCCGAAGAATTTTATCTGTCAGAAGAAGAACTTGGACAGATTTTTGATAAACTCACTAAAATTACTAATAAGAGTGATAATGGTATCCTTTTTACAAAAGGGTACCATTCGTTTGTTGGAACAGGTGTTTTTAGCGTGTGTACA
>JBGVIE010000006.1:0-15330 GCA_045122895.1 Lachnospiraceae bacterium | reverse complement strand
GTGGTACCCATGTAGCCAACACAGGCAATATTTCGTTGTTTAAGATTGTATCTGAATCAGGTATAGCTGCAGGTGTGAGAAGAATTGAAGCACTTACAGGTAACGGAGTGCTTAAGTTCTATGCTGATATGGAAAAAGTATTAAAGGATGCATGTAGGGCGGCAAAGTCAGATGAATCAGCTCTTGTTAAGAAGATTGAATCACTCCATGAAGAGATTAAGACACTTCATAGTGAGAATGACAAATTAAAAGACAAGCTTGCAAATAACTCACTGGGTGATGTTATGAATAATGCCACAGAAGTAAATGGCTTTAAGGTGCTTGCTACTAAGGTGGAAGGCGTTGATATGAATGGTCTTCGTACACTTGGAGATAATCTTAAGGACAAGCTTGGAAGTGGTATAGTTGTTCTTGCATCAGCAACTGATGGAAAAGTCAACTTATTGGCAATGGCTACAGACGATGCAGTAAAGGCAGGAGCACACGCAGGAAATCTCATCAAGGCGATTGCACCAACAGTAGGTGGTGGCGGCGGTGGACGTCCAAATATGGCACAGGCCGGAGGAAAGAATCCGGAAGGAATCGAAGAAGCTCTTAAGAAGGCTATGGAAGAAATTTCAAATCAATTATAAAAAATAGTTGACGAATGGAATTTTTGTGATATAATACATCTAGTGCAATAAAATACCCAAACAGTTGTTATCTGCACAATACACAACTGGAGGGAGGTAAGGTGTGAGACTATGTCAAATGTAATCGTTAAAGAAAACGAGTCTTTAGATAGTGCTTTACGCAGATTCAAAAGAAACTGTGCAAAGGCAGGCATTCAGCAGGAAATTCGTAAGAGAGAACATTACGAAAAGCCAAGCGTAAAGCGTAAGAAGAAATCTGAAGCAGCTAGAAAACGTAAATATAACTAATTAGAGGAATTCCACGGTGGCACTACCGTGGAATTTTTTTTCTCAGTAGTAGTAGTAGTAGCCTAGTTGAGTGCAGACTTGATTATTTTATTCAACTCGGCGATTTTTTAACTGAGAGTGTCAACAAAATTGGAAAGATTATACAAAAATATTGACAAATAATAGTAATAATAATATAATGATAAAGACTGGTATGAAGACGAGATGGATAGGAGGATAAAATCTATGACAAAATCAAAGCTATTCGCAGTTGTGTGTGTGGGAATGTTACTATGCACATCGTTTACCACATTCGGTATGACTACCATGAATGTTAAAAACAAAAAAACATACTCTAAGGACGTAAAGGCAGGTATAGGATACTATCATGCTTATACCAGTACTTCGGGAACAACAGTGTATACTTCTGCAACAAATAGAAGCACACAGAAGTTCTATTTTGAAGTTAGTACTATAAGATTTGATTATGATGATAATATACAAAGTCCAACAGTGAGCGGAAAAGGACTAGAGGTTGGAGAAACCTTGAGAACGAATGGACTTACAAGAAAAATTTCTTCAGGTGCAATAGCATTTGAACATAAAGCATATGGTTATGCTTCAAGTTCTAGTGCTTCGGGAAAAATCGAATCTTTTGAGTTTAGAGCAAATCAGCATTATTAGAATTGAGGTAAATAAATAGAGTCAAATAAAAAGTCTTAAAAATTATACATACCAGTCATATAGGGAGGTGTTTATATGTATTTTGTAAAGAAAAATATATCTGATTTTTTTAAGAATCATAAGGATATGTTTTTTATTTTCGTTATTCTACAGATTATATCTGTATTTTTCATCTTTTTTATATATGGTCTGTTAGTGAATTATCAAAAAGAGTTAGATAATATGACTTATGATACTTTTGAATTCACAGCGGATTTTAATAGTGATAATGAAGCTAATGAATTCTTGCCGCTTACTGAAGGAATTGATGAAATTTTAGATAATATGGGAGATAATGTGTGTGGCTTCACAATTCTTGGAATGTATCATAAAGGTGATGAAAAATATGCGATTCATTCTCATAATGGATATATTGATGGTAATAAATATAGTGTTCCTAGATACTCAAAGCCTTTTAAAATCACAAAAGGAAGAGCATTAGAAGAAAATGATTTTCAGGGTGAAGATTACGTCGCTATTGCAAGTGATTTTTTTGAAGTCAATAAGGAAATTGAACTTGGAGGGAACAAATATACTGTTGTTGGTAATTATGAGATTATGTTAGAGGATATTCCTTATCTACAAATACCATATTTGCTTCTTCCAAAATCGGATTATTATGTGATTGGATTATATGTTCATTTTACGAATAACCCGACAGAACATGATTATGATGTGTTTAAATCCGCACTAAGCAAACATTATGGAGAAAATGTAAGTTTTGATGAGTTATATTTGGACAAACCAGCAAGAAAAAAAACTCTTAATTCTATGAATTTTGTTGCAGTTATAATTGGGGTTTTAGCAAGTATTAACATAATTGTAATATATATGAATCTTATTGGAAAGAGAAGAAAAAAGAATGCAATTATACAGATATGTGGATATTCCTATAAGGATATGTGTTTGTCTCTTTTTATTGAAATAGAAATTCTCAATTTGACCTCATTTTTGGCTGGTGCGTTTAGCTTTATGATAATATATAAAATGGTTTTAGTAAATATTTTCTCGCATTTCCGGGAAGTGTTTTCAGTTACAACAGTATGCAAATTGTCTATTATATATTTAGGATTAACTACAATTGTTGCAACATTATTAGCTGTCCTTATGAACAAAAGAGAACCGTTGCATCTACTTAGGAGGACTTATTATGTTTAAACTTTCAATATATGATTATATGAACAATTTTAAAAGAAATATATTTACAATTGTTCAGTTTGTACTAATATTAATTCTTGTAGTGATTTTATCATCTACAACACTTGCTCAGACGGGGATGTTCGTAGCACTTAATAAGTCTGTTAAAAATGGTAAAGGAGTAGTCGCATTTGATATTTCTGAATATACTATAAAAGATTTGAAGAAAGTTGATGAAGTAGTATATGGAAGGACATGTTTTCCATCGTACATAGATGAGAATGATGAGAAAATCGGAATGAGTCTAATAACATACAATGATAATTTTTCAGATTATTATCAACCAGTACTATTAAAAGGACATTGGGTTGATAGTATTTTTGTTGATTCTCAATATATTACTTGTGTTGTTAATCAAAATGAACAGGGAATAGATGTTGGAGACGTGATTGAAATAGATAATTGTATGGGTGAAAAAATAAAGCTATATATTTCAGGAATTATCAAAGATAAACAATATCTGTATATAGGAAATGAATTTACAGATGCTTCACACGAGAAGACAGATTATACAGATTTATTTAGTAAATTGGATTCTGAACAAATAGGATTAATAGCGATTACAACAGATAGACAATTAAGTAAATTAGAAGTTAGACTTCCGTCAAATAAAATAGCAAATGCTTTAATTAGGTTTAAGGATGATATATCTGATGAAGAGATTGAGTATAATAAGAAAAAAATAGAGGAAGAATCAATGACAGGGTTTGGAATATATATCAGTTCATTAGAACAATTCTACAAAAATTCCCTGAGAAGAATAAGAAATATTCTTGTTACATATGTTCCGATAATTTTTGCATCGATAATTCTTATTATGAGTTCTATACTTGGATATGAATATCTGCTTCTTAAGAAATTAATGACAAGATATGGAGTGTACTATGCGCTTGGAACTAAGTGGCAGTCTATGGTGCTTGTTCCATTGTTCCAGAAGGTGGTTAATTCTATTTTTTCAGTGATGATATTTATTTCGTTGTATTCATTAATTGGATATACACCTATACATAATAAAATATTTATGACACTTGGAAAAATCCAGACATTGATTATTCTGTTGATATGTCTTGTGTATATTTCATTTGGAACATTTATGGCATACAGGATGATAAGAAAATCAGCGCCTGATGAGATTTTGCGTGAAGCAAAGGTAGAATAGAAGTATGGAGGAAGTATAATGGGAATTGTTATTAAAGATCTGGTCAAGATTTATAATTATAATAAAAAGAATGAATTCAAGGCACTTAATGGAGTAAGTCTTGAGATAAAAGATGGTGAGATGGTTGCTATTATCGGAAAGTCAGGGTCTGGAAAGAGCACTCTGCTTAACATATTAGCGGGAATATCAGAATATAATTCAGGAAGCTACAAGGTTGACGGTGAAGAGATATCTGAGATGAAAGAGAAGCAGATAGCTGATTTCAGAAATAAAAAGGTCGGTCTTGTTATGCAGGATTTTGCTCTGATTGAAGGTTACAGTGTTCTGGAGAATGTTATGATTCCTTTGATTATTGCAAAAGACAAGAATCAGAAGGAAAAGGCAAAGGATGCTATCAGAAATGTTGACCTTATTAACCTTAAGGATAAGAAGGTTGTGGAACTTTCGGGCGGTCAGAAGCAGAGGATTGCTATCGCAAGAGCTATGGTTAACAATCCTTCAATTATTCTTGCAGATGAGCCGACGGGAGCTCTTGATTCAAAGACTTCTAAAGAAATAATGGAATTGTTCAAGAAATTAAATAAACAGGGAAAGACAGTTATAATAGTTACACATGATTTAGAGATAGCTGACAGTTGTGAAAGAACTATTGAAATTGTAGATGGAAATATATAAGTCAGAGCCGGGATTCATTGAATTCCGGCTCTTATCATATACATATAGAAAAAGAAAATGGATGTAGTTATGAGCAAAATAACAAAGCTTGCATTTGCTACGGAAGATATTTTTTATGGTTCAGTTGCGATAAGAATAGTTGGATTTCGTGAAATATATATTGAGAATTTTCTTGGAATATTAACGTATAGCGAAGAGAAACTTAAACTGTTGAGCAGGGACGGTGTAGTTGATATTTCAGGACACAATATGCATATAGACTGTTATCAGGACAATTATCTACATCTGAAGGGTAAAATATGTGGCATCTCATACATAGAATAACCGGAATAGTTACAGTTAGAATAGATGGAAATAACGCAGAGAGATTTTTAAACCTGTGTAAAAATAAAAATGTGGTGATATATAATATATCTGTAGATAATGGTATTTGTGAGATTGATGTGCCTGCAAAGGAGATACTTACGCTTAAGAAAGTCAGAAGCAAATGTATGGTTAAGCTTAGAATTGTGAAGAAAAGGGGCGCCCTTTTATGGATTAGACGAAAAAGGAACGTATATTCATTTGCTCTTGGAATAATAATATATTTTGTTATTATTTTTTTTCTGCAGGGTAATATATATGAAGTAGAGATAATTGGGTGTCAAAAATATAAAGAGGAAGATATTAAGAATTTCTTAGGTGAGATGGGTATCAAAGAGGGAATTAATAAGAAAAAAATCAACTTAAAAGACATAGAATTCTCCATACGTGATGAATATTATGGAATAATATGGGTAACTGCTTATACAGATGGTTCAAAATTACTTGTTGAAATCAAAGAAAGTGAGTATAATTAGATAGTAATACTAGATAAAGGGGCAGGTAGAATGAGTGTAATAGAGAATATTGTAGATATACCGGCAAGTCATCAAAGAAATGTCTTTGGACAATTTGATGCAAATATTAAGAAAATAGAGAGAACTCTTCACGTGACAATTATTGCGAGGAATTCAGAACTCAAGATAATAGGAGGAGAGGTAAGTGTAAAAAGGGCGGCAGCTATTATAAGAGAACTTATTAATATGTCTGAAAAAGGGAATGAAATAGATGAACAGAAAGTGAATTATGCTATTTCATTATCCTTTGAAGACAGTGTAAAGACACTATCTGAGCTTGATGATGATATAATATGCAGGACGATAAATGGCAAGCCTATCAAGCCAAAGACGGCAGGTCAGCAAAAGTATATCAGAAATATCAGGGATAAGATGATTGTTTTTGGTGTTGGTCCTGCCGGTACGGGAAAGACATTCCTTGCGATGGCTATGGCGATAAATGCGTTTAAGAATAACGAGGTTGGCAGAATTATTCTCACAAGACCGGCTATTGAGGCAGGAGAGAATCTTGGTTTTTTGCCGGGAGATTTGCAGAGTAAGGTAGACCCTTATCTGAGACCGCTTTACGATGCACTTTATCAGATTATGGGAGCTGAAAGCTTCATGCATAATTCAGAAAAAGGTCTGATAGAGGTTGCTCCCCTTGCATATATGCGAGGCAGAACACTTGATAATGCTTTTATCATTCTTGATGAGGCACAGAATACAACACCTGCACAGATGAAGATGTTTCTTACAAGAATTGGCTTTGGTTCAAAGGTTATTGTGACAGGAGATCTCACACAGAAGGATCTTCCAAAGAATGTGACCTCCGGTCTTGAGGTTGCTCTTAAAGTGCTTAATAATATTGATGATATTGCAGTGAACAGACTTAGTAATGAGGATGTAGTAAGACATCCGCTTGTGCAGAAGATTGTAAAAGCTTATGAAGTGTATGAGAGTAACCTGGAGAGTAAATCAAAGAATACAAGAGGAAAGAAGACGGATGAAAACAGATAACAAATATAAATATATTTTTTTGACAGTCACTATGTTAATATCGTCTGCGTTAATTGTAAGTAATACATTTAATATTGGTAAAAGGAACAATGAAAAGATATATATAATTGGTACAATTATATTAATGTTTTGTATCTTTTTATCCCAGGCTGGAGAGAGGATTAAGTGGTCGATACGAAATGGAATTGTTTTTTTTATTATGGTGGCAGGGTTTGTAGGTATTGCTAATCTGATTACCTTGTTTGGCATTAATCAGTTTACTCCCGTATTTATTCCGGTTGTGGCAGTAGCGGTTTTGATTGATTTTAGCAGTGGAATAGCCTTTGCTATGTTTTATACAACATATATATACATAGTAATAGGATTCGGTGAAGGCGATGTCGATTATTTTGCGGGATATATCAGAATGTTTCTTATAGCTATGATTTTTGTGCTTTATTCTAAGAATCTTAAGAGCTATATGAATATAATATATAACGCGGTTTTAGTGCTTTGCCTTGTGACTATAACCAATATTATTTATTTTAATCTGCCATATGAATGTGTGAAATACGATAAGATTTTTGCAAATATTTTTGCGACATTACTTACGTTGGTAGTGGGATTTGTATGCCTTATTTTTAGAAAAATTATATTTTTTGATAAGATAAGCATTGAAGATTTGTCGGGAATATATTATGATACCTATGAGCCAATGGCTAAATACAAGGAAAAAGCCTTTGAATCTTATCAGCATGCAGTTACGGTCTGCAATCTTGCAGAGCTTGTGTCAGAGGGGACAAGAGCTAACAGGGAGATTGTTAAGGCAGGGGCTATGTACCACGAGATTGGAAAGAGCGTTGGTAAGGAATATGTTAAGGAAGGTCTTTTGATTTGTGAGAAATATGGTATTCCTAATGAGGTTAAGGATATAGTTATTGAGCATTGTCTGAAAATAAGAAAGCCAAGGAGTTTGGAGTCAGCGATTGTGATGCTTTCTGATTCAATAATTAATTCTATTAATTATGCAGAGAAGAACAAACAGAAGATAAATTATACATATATGATTGAGAATGTTATGAAGGTAAGATTTGATAGCGGAAGTCTATGTGAGAGTGGTATGACAATTGAAGAATATTCCAAGATTAAGAAAGCATTTATAAGTGCTTACGCTAATCAGGTGAAAATATAAAGGCAGGTGCAGTTGATGAGTATAACTATAGAGAATGAGACAGAAGACAGTTTTGATTTTGATTATGAAGAAATCATAACGAAGGTTATTGATGAAGCTATCTCGTATGTTGATTTGCCCTATGAGTCAGAGGTTAGTGTTACTATTACTGATAGCGATAGGATAAAAGAGATTAACAGCGAGTTTAGACATATTGACAAGCCGACAGATGTATTATCATTTCCGATGATTGAGTATGAGAAGGAAGCATATTTTGAGGATTTTGAACAAAGGGATGATTTGTTTAATCCTGAGACAGGAGAACTTATGCTAGGTGATATTGTTCTTAATATTGACAGGGTGAAGAGCCAGGCTTTAGAGTATGGGCATAGTCAGATAAGAGAGCTGGCTTTTTTGACAGCACACAGCATGCTTCATTTGTTTGGTTATGATCATATGAAGGATGATGAAAGAATAATTATGGAAAAGAAACAGGAGGAAATACTGTCTGCACTTTATATAAGCAGATAGTTAAGAAAGAAAATGATTAAGAACTTTTTTGAAGACGTGAAGAATAAGGACAAGAAAGCAATTGCAATACTCAGTGCAGTCGTGATTACACTCATTGTTGCAATAGTGGTTGTTGCAATGCTGGTATCAGGTGGTAAGAGCTCTAAGAAGGAAAAGGACACTACAACAACTGTCAAGGAGACTACCACACAGGAAGAGACAACTACTGAGAAAAAAGACGAACACAAGGGAATGGTAAGAAGTCAGTTGACAGGTAAATGGGTTAAGAAAAGCATAGGTACAAGAAGACCAGTGGGCGTTATGCTTAATAACATTATAGATGCTGTTCCACAGACTAGTATTGAGAGAGCAGGAGTTGTTCTTGAATCACCGGTAGAAGGTGGAATTTGTAGATTTGAGGCTTTTTTTGAAGATTATGATGATCTTGAAAAAATCGGTTCTGTGAGAAGTGCAAGAACTTATTTCGTGTACTATTCAAGACAGTTTGATGCAATATATTGTCATTTTGGACAGGCCAGATACGCTCTTGATGCACTTAATAGTCCGGAAATTGATAATTTAAGCGGACTTGAAGCTGTTGGTAATCTTGTATATTACAGAACAACTGACAGAGTTGCACCACACAATGCTTATGCCAGTGCTGATGGTATCAAAGCCGGTATTGAGAATAAGGGGTACAGAACAAAGCTCAATAAAGGTTATGAGGGACCATTTTTATTTGCAGAGGATGGAGAGGAAGTAGAGCTTACAAATGGTAAGAAAGCCGAGAAAATTGTTCCGGGTTACTATGTAAATAAGCCATGGTTTGAATATGACAAGAAGAAAAAGGTATATAAGAGATTTCAGTATGATGGAGAACATATCGACGATCTTACAGGACATCAATTAAAATACAAGAATATCATTTTCCAGAATTGTAAATATGGATACTATGAGAACTCACCATATCTTAACATTGAGACTTTAGGTGAAGGAACAGGGTTGTATTTCACAAATGGTAAATACATCAATATCAAGTGGAAGAAGGATGAAGAATTTGGTCAGACACATTACTATGATATGAATGGTAATCCTATTGTTCTTAATCAGGGAAAGACCTGGATTTGTTTTATCACAGAAGAAGGCAGGGTTATGATTGATGACAAAGAAGTTAACAAATAATGAGCTTGTTGATATGGCGTATGAGGCTATGGAGTTCTCATACTCGCCGTATTCAGGATTTAGCGTAGGCGCGGCTCTTTTGACAGAAGAGGGAACTGTTTATAAGGGATGCAATATTGAGAATAGTTCCTATGGTGGAACTGTGTGTGCTGAAAGAACAGCTATTTTTAAGGCTGTGTCTGAGGGTCATAAGAGTTTTAAGAAGCTTGCAATTGTATCAAAAACACATAAAGAGACGTTCCCCTGTGGCATATGCAGGCAGGTAATGTCTGAATTTATGGATGATGATGCAGTTATTATTTTAGATAAGGGTAATGGTGAGTCAACAGAATATTCATTATCTGAACTGTTACCGCATAGTTTTAAGTTGTAAGAGAAGTGGAGGAATGGTAAATGGCTGGAAAAGATAATACAAAAAGCTTTCTTGTCCATGGTAGTATATTGGCTTTTGCATCGATTCTGTGCAGAATAATTGGCATAATATACAGAATACCATTGACTAATATATTGGGGGATAAAGGAATTGGATATTATTCTGCTGCGTTTCAGGTATATTCAATTCTGCTTTTGTTGTCTTCGTACAGTATGCCACTTGCTGTATCAAAGCTTATTTCTACACACGTTGCAAAAGGTGAATACAGAAATGCTAATAAGATATTCAGGGATGCAGCTATTTTCTCTGTATCAGTTGGCAGTATAGTTGCTCTAATTACATATTTCGGAGCAGAGAAGTTTGCGTCATTCACCAAATATACACATTCATCTATAGCACTTAGAATGCTTGCACCAACACTTGTAATTATGTCTGTTGTGGGTGTTTTAAGAGGTTATTTTCAGGGAATGGGAACAATGATTCCTACAGCTTTTTCAAATATTCTTGAGCAGATTTCAAATGCCATTGTAAGTGTTGTGGCAGCAAAATTCTTATTTGATTATGGCTGTACACTCAATAATAGTAAAAATGCTGACTATTATGATGTTGCATGGGGAGCTGCCGGAGGTACTATGGGTACAGGTGTGGGGGCTTTATTTGCTCTTGTTTTTCTGGTTTTTACATTCTCCTTGTTCAGAACTGTATATGCCAGAAAGGTAAGAAGAGACAGACGTAGCAGAATACTTGACCACAGACAAATTGGAAAATTAATTATTATTACAATTATTCCTGTTATTCTTAGTACTACAATCTACAATATCAGTGAGATTATTGACAGTACAATATTTGGAAATATTATGCATTCGGTAAAGCAGATGAGTGAGGATGATTATTCATCTCTTTATGGCATGTTCAGTGGAAAATACAGACTTATGACAAATGTGCCGGTATCTATAGCTGCATCACTTGCATCAGCAATTATTCCAAGCCTTATTGCATCATATTCAGTTGGGGATAAAGGTCAGGTGCTTGTAAAAATCGAGTCATCTTTAAGATTTACTATGATATTTGCAATACCATCTGCAATTGGTATGTTTGCACTTGCAGAGCCAATTATGGGATTGCTGTTTTCAGGCAATATACATGTGCCGGGCATTATGCTTAAGGTGGGAGCTTTATCGATAATTTTTTATTCGATTTCAACCATAACGAATTCTATTCTTCAGGGAATTGACAAGATGAGAGTTCCTATTATTAATTCGTTGATAGCACTTGTGATTCACATTGTAATTCTTGTGACATTACTTGTGACAACAAATCTCTCAATTTATGCGGTTGTTATAGCGGATGTTATTTTTCCACTTGTTATTTGTATTCTTAATGCGATATCCATATACAGATACGTGGGATACAGACAGGAATATGTTAAGACTTTTATAAAACCTGGAATTTCGGCACTTGTTATGGGTGTTGTTGCATATGTGGTATATTCAGGAACATATATGATGCTACCTGTAAATGCCATAGCTACACTTGTATCGATTATGTTTGCCGTAGTTACTTATGCGTTGATGTCGTTAGTGACAGGCTCTGTTGATGAGAAGGAGTTATATTCTTTTCCTAAAGGAGATAAGATAGTAGCTCTTCTTAAAAAATTATATCTGATGTAGCTTATACATGAATAAAAGACTAAAATATGGGAATGATGTTCATAAAAACTAATAGTGAGGAGGTTTTTATGAATAAAAAAACACAATTTGGCATTGCTGCCCTGATTTGTGGATTCGGTATCATTGCATATTTTAGTTTTTATAATTATGGTCTTCGTATAAAGAATGACAATATCAATATGGAATCTGATGTTTATGAGAAAAATCCGATTTTAATAGAAGAATCAACAGTATATGCAGGACTCAATAAGGAGCCTCTAATCAAGGACAGTACATCTCTTACAATCGAAATATATAATAAGAGTACAGATGAGATAACCACCAGGGAACAAAATTTTACACCGGAATTCTTCGGGATGAATAGAGAGCAGTACCTGGACAGTCTTAAAGAAAATCAGGTGTTGTTATCCTTTGACAGCACGAATGTTACGGTAAGGGAGTATGAGGAGTATGCATATTTTCTTAAATTGAATGACAATAAAGTATCTGTGTATTCAGAGGATGGAGAAACATTTTATTTTAATTCTGTTATAAATACGAATAACTTAAACGGTGAAGAACTGGACCGCTTATCAAAAGGCGTTTATTTGCGGGATGTAGATGAGTTATACAGCTTTTTAGAGGGTCATACAAGTTAGAAAAGGAGTTTTAATTGAACATAGTAGTGATTGGCGGAGGCGCTGCAGGTATGACTGCTGCCATAACTGCCGTAGGGAAAGACAAAAACAACAAAATTACAATAATAGAGCATGGCGAGAGAGTTGGTAAGAAAATATTATCCACAGGAAATGGAAAGTGCAATCTGACAAATCTTCATATGTCACCACACTGCTTCAGATGTGATGATATGAGGTTTGTTAAAGAAGTGTTATCACAGTTTGATGAGAAGAGCACTCTTGATTTTTTTACTAATCTTGGTGTGATGTTTAAGATAAGAGATGGATATGTATATCCGTATTCAGGACAAGCCGCAACAATACTTGATGCACTTAGAAATGCCGTAGACTCATTAGGTATAAAAACCCTAAACACAGAGAATGTAACCGATATAAAACCATTAAATCCTGGCTTTGAGATAGTACTTAACGACAGGAAAATTATGGCAGACAAGCTTATAATAGCTACCGGAAGCAGTGCTTCTAATCTTAAAGAAGCTGATGATTCCGGATATAAGCTTGTTAAAAGATTAGGATATAGAATCTATAAGCCGCTTCCGGCGCTTACAGGGCTTAAATCAGACAATAAGCTGTGTAAAGTTATGGCAGGAGTAAGATGTGATGGAAGGGTAAGCCTTTATGTAGATGGAGTTCTTACAGCTACAGATACAGGAGAAATCCAGCTTGCAGAATATGGAATATCAGGAATTCCTATTTTTCAGGTGAGCAGATACGCTGCCAGAGCTCTTTATGAAGGCAAAAAAGTAAAGGCGTTTGTTGATTTTATGCCTGCATTTAGCCGAGAAGAAATAGTCAAAAGCTTTTTTGACAAGATAAAAAACTGGCCTGGAAAATCAATGGAGAATCAGCTTTATGGAATACTTAATAAAAAAATTGCAGATGCTGTAATTAAAGCATGTGGTTTTGAAGGTGTTAGAAACAAGCCTTTATGCAGGGATAAAGCCTTGATTATCATAGATAAGATTAAGGAGTTTGAATTTAATATAAAGGGAACAAGTGAGCTTGAGAAGGCTCAGATTTGTACAGGCGGAGTGCTTATAAATCAGATTGATTCAAGGACAATGGAATCGAAGAAACACAAAGGTCTGTATTTTGCAGGAGAAATACTAGACGTGGATGGAATATGTGGTGGCTACAATCTTCAGTGGGCGTGGTCGACCGGTTACATAGCAGGAAGGAATTCAGTATGCTGAAAATAACAGGGCTAAAGGTAGATATAATAACAGATGGGAAACAGTTAGAAAAAGAGATTATTAAGAAGGCTGCATCTAAGCTAAAGGTAAATACTAGTGATATCAAGTCGTTTAACATTTTAAAAAAATCAATTGATGCAAGAAAAGGTGAGGTTAAGTATATTTTTAGTATAGAAGTATATGTTAATAAAGAAGAGTCACTTCTTAAGAAAAAGTACATAATTAACAATAATAATATTATGTTAACTAACAACAAAAAATACTCCTTTATACCTTCCGGTGAGGAGTGTCTGAATAGCAGACCTGTTGTGGTTGGTTCAGGACCTGCAGGACTTTTCTGTGGATATATGCTTGCGCTTAATGGTTATAATCCTATAATTATCGAGAGAGGAAAAGATGTGGATGAGCGTGACAAAAGTGTAAACAGCTTTTGGAATGGTGGTAAGCTTGATACAGAGTCGAATGTTCAGTTTGGCGAGGGTGGAGCAGGTACATTTTCTGATGGAAAACTCAATACGTTAGTGAATGATAAGCTGCTTAGAAATACTTATGTGCTAGATACTTTTGTTAAGTTTGGCGCACCGGAGAATATCAAATATGACAGTAAGCCGCATATTGGTACTGATATTTTAAAAACAGTTGTAAAAAATATGCGAAATGAAATCATCAGACTTGGTGGAAGTGTTATGTTTGAGCACAAGCTTGTTGATTTTTCACTTAAGGATGGCAAATTAACAGGTATCAAGGTAGAACACAAGAATGAAATTAAGGAGATTGCCTGTGATGTTATGGTGCTTGCCATAGGCCATAGTGCTAGAGACACATTTGAGATGCTGTTTTCTAATAGACTAATTATGACACCAAAGGCATTTGCTGTTGGCGTAAGAATTGAGCATCCACAGGAGATGATTAACAGAAATCAATATGGTGATAAGTATTTTGACAAGCTTCCTGCTGCCCCATATAAGCTTGCAAAGACACTTGAAAACGGAAGAAATGTATATTCCTTCTGTATGTGTCCGGGCGGATATGTGGTAAATGCAAGCTCAGAAGAGAATATGGTGGCAGTGAACGGTATGAGTTATTCAAATCGTGATTCGTGTAATGCAAATACAGCACTTATTGTTAATGTAACACCTGATGATTTTGGAGATACCTCGCCACTTGCGGGAATAGAATATCAAAGAAAGTTAGAGAGACTGGCATACAAAAAGGGAGGTCAGAATAACAATAATATTCCAATCCAGTTATTTGGAGATTTTAAGGCAAACAGGGTATCGAAAGAACTTAAAGATATCATTCCATGTGTGAAGGGAAAATACGAGATGGCAAACCTTAAAGAAATACTTCCCGCTTATGTATCAGAGTCTTTGGAACAGGGTATTGAGCAGTTCGCAAATGTAATCAAAGGATACAATCGATATGATGCGGTTATGCTTGGAGTAGAGAGCCGTACTTCTTCTCCGGTAAGGATAACAAGGAATGAAGATTTTTTGGCAAATTATGATGGAATATATCCCTGCGGCGAGGGCGCAGGTTATGCAGGTGGCATAACAAGTGCCGCAATGGACGGGATAAAAGTGTCAGAGGCAATAATGAAAAGATACGCCGGAATTGACGTATAGGTACAAATAGTGTATTATGTATATGGTTTTATCGAAAAAAAGTGAGGAAAAAGTGATGTCTAGAGATATTTTAAAGGACAAGAAGAGAATAGTGATAAAGATTGGTTCGTCGTCTCTTACACATAGCGAGACGGGACATATTAATCTGATAAAGCTTGAAAAGCTTGTCAGAATACTTACAGATTTAAAGAACTCAGGAAAAGACGTAATCCTTGTCTCGTCAGGTGCGATTGCAGTTGGCAGAAAGAAGCTTGGAATGAAGAAGGACAATGCCACAATCGCTGAGAAACAGGCTTGCGCAGCCGTTGGACAGGCACAGCTTATGATGATGTATCAGAAACTGTTTGCTGAGTATAATCAGGTGGCGGCACAGATTCTTATGACGAAGAACACAATGGTGAATGGGATTTCTTACAGGAA
>JBGVIE010000005.1:0-41012 GCA_045122895.1 Lachnospiraceae bacterium | reverse complement strand
AATGGGATTTCTTACAGGAATGCCAAGAATACATTTGAAGAATTGTTAAAGCTTAAGGTTATTCCTATCGTTAATGAGAACGATACGGTATCTACATATGAGATGAACTTTGGTGATAACGACAGACTTTCAGCTATCGTTACAGCTCTTTCAAAAGCTGATTTGCTTATTTTGTTATCAGATATTGACGGATTGTTTACAGATGATCCAAATACAAATCCTGATGCAAAGTTTATAACAGAGGTAGAGAAGATAGATGAAGAATTAGAGAGCATGGGCAAATCTACATCATCAAGCAATGTCGGAACAGGCGGAATGAGTGCAAAGCTTGTGGCAGCGAAGATTGCAAGCAGATCCGGTGCTGATATGGTTATTGCAAACGGTGAAGATGTTACTAACATTGAGAGAATTGTAAACGGTGAAGAGGTAGGAACATGGTTTAAATCAAATAAGCAGGATGATTTTGATTTGATTGACTATATTGAAGATTAATCTATAGAAGGTGGGTTCCTGATGGAAATAAAAATAGTAAAAAATTCCCATGAATTTGAGGGTGTTTATCTTACTGGGGACTATGTACTTGAGACTACATATGTTAATGATGAGGATGAAAGCGTCAGAAAGTATGAACTATATTTGTATGACATCAAGAATAACGAGAGAGAAATAATCTGTAAATCACTTCCTAAATATGACCTCGGAAGCATAACTAATGTCAGTGTGAACAGGGAGAACATTTACTTTATTACAGGTGATGAGGTTAATAATGGTTTTGAGGCAAGCCTTGTACGGTACAATATATGCACAGGTAATAGTGAAATAGTTTATTCTTTTGCTGTTAATCTGAGTGAATACTGGAATACTTACAGGCTAAGGATATTTGTCCTTAATGATATGTGTGTTCTTCTTCAAAAGGAAGAGAAAATATCAAATATGTCAAATACATATAGCGGATATTTTAAGTATGAATTAAAACTTTATAATGTGGCAGAAGATAAGATTTATGATGTGCTTGACGAGAACCTTAACAAAAATGGTATTGATAAGATGGAGGCAGTGTCAGAGACGATTGCCGTTATAAAGACTGGTTTTTCATTGCTTCCTGACAACAGATACAATGTTTTTGAGAAGGAAGAGGTATCAGTTGAAGGTATAAGCTTTATAAATATTGCACAGTTTATATCTAATATAATGATAGGTCAGAACAACATAACTATGGATGTGATGGATCAGGGCTATTACACGAGAACTTTTCCGTATATGAGAGTGGAAAAAGACGTGGTTATATATTCAGCTGTTAATACTGAATCGAAAGAGGAGGAGGTTGTAATATATAATTTTGTGAAAAAAGAGAAGAAAAACTGCATTAACAAGAATGTGGTACGTATGAGCGATCTTGCAAAAATACATACAATAAACGGTATTCCGTACCTTATGCTTACTACCAACAAAAAGACAAGCTTTATCAATCTGGAGACTATGAAGGCGGAGATTGAATTTGACCATGATGTTAGTATTAAGAATGTCTTCAATGATGTTTTTGTTGTGACAGGGACATACAAAAAGGGAATAGTAAGAAAAGTCGACACTCCATATTTTGAAGTGTATGCAGGTGTTCCAAAGAAGAATAAGCTTATCAGGGAAAAAGGTGAATATATATGCAGTGTCTATACTGACAATGATGAGTTGTACATTTTTGAAAAATAATATCCGGAGGTATATATGAATTTAGACAGAATTAATGAGCTTGCCAGAAAGTCAAAAACAGAAGGATTGACAGAAGCTGAAAAAGAAGAGCAGGCAAGACTTCGTAAAGAATACATAACACTTGTTCACAATAATTTGCGAGGACAGCTTGACAATATAAGTATTTTAAATCCTGATGGAACTGTTACCATGTTAAAGGACAAGGGAAAGAATTAGCATGAATGTAAAAGATAGTTACAGAAATGATGTAAAACATTTTAGGGAACAACTAACAGAAGAAGATTTTGTAAAAAAGAGTAATATAATATTTGACAAAATAATATCGAATGAACTTTATTTAAAAGCTGACACTGTACTTACATATGTCAGCTTTAATAATGAGGTGGATACTCTAAGGCTGATAGATTATTCTCTGGAAAATAGTAAAAAAGTTGCTGTTCCAAGAGTGGATAAGACAACTAAAGAAATGGATTTTTATTACATCAGCTCACGGGAATGTTTACACAGTGGTTATTTTGGCGTTTTAGAGCCTGATAATCAGGAGCAAAGATTTGAGATGGCGCAGACTTATGGTAATGCAGTAATGATAGTTCCGGGACTTGTGTTTGATTTATCGGGAGGAAGAATAGGATATGGTGGTGGTTTTTATGACAAATATCTTAGTAAAAATTCTATGGATACAATAGGAGTATGCTTTAAGGAACAGCTTGTCAAAGAGGTGGAAATGGAAGAACATGACATTAGAATGAAGTTGGTTATATCAGACTAGATTTTTGAATTTCAGTGTGCTAAAATATATGACGTTGTTTTTTTAGAAATAGAAAGGTATGGAATATATGTATAATTATATGGACTTAAATAGTATTGATTTGCAACAGGAACCACCGGCAGATGATACAGGAAGACAGTTCTATTATATGGCTCTTTGCAGGAATCTTCTTGATGAGAAGAAAAAGGAGCTTGGAAGAACACTTACTGCCTGTGTCAAGACTTTTGGCTGTCAGATGAATGCAAGGGATTCTGAGAAGCTTATAGGTATACTAAAAGAGGTTGGATACGAGATTATAGAGAATGAGAAGGCAGATTTTGTTGTCTATAATACCTGTACCGTCAGAGAGAATGCTAATTTAAAGGTATATGGTCATCTCGGTATTTTAAAGAATTATAAAGGAAAGAATCCGCATATGAAAATAGCTCTTTGTGGATGTATGATGCAGGAGGAGCACGTTGTATCAAAGATTAAAGAGAGCTATAAGTTTGTAGATATAGTATTTGGTACACACAATATTTACAAATTTGCTGAACTGTTATACCAGAATTTGTCTTCTGATAAGATGATTATTGATATATGGAAGGATACAGATAAGATTGTTGAGGAGCTTCCTGTCACGAGAAAATATCCGTTTAAGTCTGGTGTGAATATTATGTTTGGGTGTAATAATTTTTGCAGCTATTGCATCGTGCCTTATGTAAGAGGCAGGGAGAGAAGCAGAAAACCGGAGGATATTATTGAAGAGATTAAAGGTCTTGTAGCTGATGGCGTAGTGGAAGTAATGCTGCTTGGACAGAATGTAAACTCGTATGGAAAAGGTCTTTCTGAAGAAGTTACTTTTGCAAAGCTTTTACAGATGGTGGAAAAGATTGACGGTTTAGAGAGAATAAGATTTATGACTCCTCATCCAAAGGATTTATCAGATGATGTAATCGATGTGATGAAGAATTCAGAAAAAATCTGCAGGCAGATTCATCTCCCGGTTCAGTCGGGAAGTTCAAGAATCTTAGAGCTTATGAACAGGCATTACACAAAAGAAAGCTACCTGGCACTTGTTGAAAAGATAAGAAAGACAATTCCTGATGTGGCTATAACAACAGATATCATTGTGGGATTTCCGGGTGAAACAGAGGAGGATTTCCTCGAAACGATGGATGTGGTAGAGAAGGTTAAATACGAAAGTGCTTATACGTTTATCTACTCTAAGAGAACAGGTACACCGGCAGCAGCTATGGACAATCAGGTTCCGGAAGCTGTTGTTAAAGATAGATTTAATCGTCTGCTTGCAAAGATTGGGGAAGGATCTAGTGAGTCGACGCTTAAACATGTAGGTGAGACGCAGAAGGTATTGGTAGAAGAGATTAACGGGCAGGATGAAAGTCTTGTGACCGGACGATTAAGCAACAACACAGTTGTTCATTTTAAGGGTGGCAAAGACTTAATTGGAAAGATTGTTGACGTACATTTAGACGAAGCAAAAGGATTTTATTACTTGGGGACAATGGTTTAGAATTAAAGTTATAAGAGAGGCAAAAGAAAATGGAAAAGTTGAAACCAAAGTTGTTTTCCGTAATGAAAACATACACAGTCAATCAGTTTGTAAAAGATGTTGTTGCAGGTATTATTGTGGCTATTATTGCATTACCTCTTTCAATTGCACTTGCACTTGCATCAAATGTAACTCCTGAACAGGGATTGTACACAGCGGTATTTGCAGGATTTGTTATATCATTTTTGGGCGGAAGCCGTATCCAGATAGCAGGTCCGACTGCTGCTTTTGCAACAATTGTGGCAGGAATAAAGGCAAGCCAGGGAATGGACGGACTTATAATTGCAACAATTATGGCAGGTATAATCCTTATATTGATGGGCCTTTTAAGATTTGGCTCGTTAATAAGATTTATACCATATACAATCACAACCGGTTTTACATCAGGTATTGCTGTGACTATTTTGATAGGTCAGATAAAAGATTTTATGGGAATAAAATTTGAAAAAGCACCTATTGAGACAATGGATAAAGTTAAAGAATTAGTAGCATGCAGATCTTCCTTTAATTATCAGGCATTGATAATTGGTCTTGTGGCACTTGCAATTTTAATTATCTGGCCAAAGCTTAATAAGCTTATTCCACCATCAATCATCGCAATTGTTGCAACGGTATTGGCTGTAAAGCTTATGAAACTTGATGTGAATACAATTGGAGATTTGTACAAAATAAAGGCAGGACTACCAACGGTATCTGTACCGACAATTACGTTGTCAAAGATTCAGGCATTACTTCCAAATGCATTTACAATAGCTGTTCTTGCAGCAATAGAGTCACTTTTGTCATGCGTAGTAGCTGATGCCATGATTGGAAGCAAGCATCGTTCAAATATGGAACTTATAGCACAGGGTGCAGGTAACATTGCATCAGGTCTTGTGGGTGGTATTCCTGCAACAGGTGCCATTGCAAGAACTGCTGCCAATGCAAAAAACGGCGGTAGAACACCAATAGCCGGTATGGTTCATGCTGTTACGTTGTTACTTGTGTTAGTATTTTTAATGCCATATGCAGGATTAATTCCAATGCCGACAATCGCTGCAATATTATTTATAGTAGCTTATAATATGAGTGAATGGAGAAAGTTTGTGGACATTGTAAAGAAAGCTCCAAAAAGTGATATATCAGTGCTTATTATTACATTTGTACTTACGGTATGCTTTGACCTTGTTGTAGCAATCGGCGTTGGTTTAGGACTTGCCTGTCTCCTGTTTATGAAAAAAATGGCAGATGTTACAGATGTACAGGGCTGGACCTATATTACTGATGAAGAAGAAGAAAATGATAAGGATAGTATTGGTCTTAAAAAAGTGCCAAAGAATACTCTTGTATTTGAAATCAACGGACCAATGTTCTTTGGTGCTACAGACAAGCTTATGGATATTATGACAGAGACATCTGAAGATGTTCTTATACTCAGAATGAGAAGCGTTCCTGCAATTGATGCTACAGCGCTTAAATCTCTTAGGGAAATATATGAGACATGCGTTGCGCATAATATTGTGTTATTATTCTCGCATGTTAATGAGAAGCCTTATAAGTCAATGCAAAAGTCAGGTCTTGTCACACTTGTAGGTGAAGAAAACTTCTTACCTCACATTGATGATGCGCTTGCAAAGGCTTTGGAAATTGTAAATAAAAAATAAGTATTTGTGATAGTGGGAGAAAATATGCTCCCACTATTAGTGTTATCAAGGATTATAACAGTTATAACGATTTTAGAGAAAGCAGGTGTAGTTTTGGGTCAGTTATCACCAATGATGCAACAATATATGGAGACGAAAGAACAGTATAAGGATTGTATTTTATTCTACCGTTTAGGTGATTTTTATGAGATGTTTTTTGATGATGCCCTTTTGGTATCAAAGGAACTTGAGCTTACTTTGACGGGAAAGGATTGTGGTCTTGAAGAGAGGGCTCCTATGTGTGGTGTGCCTCATCATGCCCTTGATTTGTATCTTAATAAGCTTGTATCAAGAGGTTACAAGGTGGCAATTGGAGAACAGGTTGAAGATCCAAAGCTTGCAAAGGGACTTGTAAAGAGAGAGGTTGTAAGAATTGTAACACCCGGAACCAACACAAGCACTGCTGCGCTTGATGAGACAAAAAACAGTTATCTTATGTCGGTTGTATATCTTGGTGAGAATTTTGGTATATCAACTGTTGACGTTACAACAGGAGATTTCTTTGTTACAGAGGTAGATTCGCTTAGATTGTTGTTGGACGAAATCAACAAATTTATGCCAAAGGAAATAATATGTAACAATTCTTTTTTCTTAAGTGGTATAGATGTGGACGATTTAAAAAACAGACTTGAGATATGTGTTTTTTCGCTTGAATCATGGTATTTTGATGAAGAGTTATGTACAAAAAATCTCAAGGAGCAGTTTAAGGTTATAGACCTTACAGGGCTTGGCCTTACTGATTACGCTTACGGAACTGTTGCTGCGGGCGCACTTTTACAGTATTTGTTTGAAACTCAGAAGACTTCACTTTCACAGCTCACAACAATTACACCATACACTTCAGGAAAGTATATGATAATTGATACTTCTACAAGAAGAAACCTTGAGCTTACAGAGACTCTAAGAGAGAAGCAAAAAAGAGGTTCTCTCCTCTGGGTGCTTGATAAGACTAAAACTGCAATGGGTGCAAGAATGCTTAGAACATTTATTGAACAGCCGCTTATATCAAAAACTGAAATAGAAAAAAGACAGGAAGCCATAAGGGAAATTAATGAAGACCTTATCACAAGAGATGAGATTAGAGAATACTTAAATCCTATATATGATTTAGAGAGACTTGTAAGCAGGGTGACTTATGGAAATGCTAGTCCGAGAGATATGGTGGCTTTTAAGAATTCAATAGCTATGATTCCACATATAAAAGGTCAGATTAAGAATTTTAAGGGGTCGCTTATTGGTGAAATATGTGAGCAGATGGATAGTCTTACAGATATCTGCGAGCTGCTTGATGCCTCAATTGTTGAAGAACCACCAATTGCAATTAAAGATGGTGGAATAATCAAGGAAGGTTATTCAGAAGAAATAGACAAGCTTAGAAGTGCCAAGACAGAGGGAAAGACATGGCTTGCTGATTTAGAGAATTTTGAAAGAGATAGAACCGGAATAAAAAGTCTCAAAATCAAATATAATAAGGTGTTCGGATATTGTATTGAGATAACGAACTCGTTTAAGGGTGTAGAGCTTCCTGAGGACTATACAAGAAAACAGACACTTACAAGTGCTGAAAGATATATAACACCAAAGCTTAAAGAGCTTGAAGATATTATTCTTGGAGCAGAGGAAAAACTTTTTGCACTTGAATATGATATGTTTAATGAGATTAGAAAATCTGTTGCAAATGAGGTTGTAAGAATACAGACTACTGCGAAAGCGGTTGCCAAAATTGATGTATTCTGTTCACTTGCATATGTAGCGGAGCATAATAATTTCGTGTGTCCTAAGATTAATGAAAAAGGAGTTCTTGATATTAAAGGCGGAAGACATCCTGTCGTAGAACAGATGATATCGGGAAGCCTTTTTGTGGAGAACGACACATATCTTGATAACAATAAAAACAGAATATCAATTATAACAGGTCCGAATATGGCTGGTAAGTCTACATATATGAGACAGACTGCACTGATAGTTCTTATGGCACAGATTGGCTCTTTTGTACCTGCGGCAAGTGCAAACATTGGTATTTGTGACAGGATATTTACAAGAGTTGGAGCTTCCGATGATTTAGCTTCAGGTCAGAGTACATTTATGGTTGAGATGACAGAGGTTGCCAATATTTTGCGTAATGCCACAAAAAACAGTCTGCTTATTCTTGATGAAATAGGTCGCGGAACCAGTACTTTTGACGGACTTAGTATTGCGTGGGCTGTAATTGAACACGTTAACAATCCAAAGCTTATCGGTGCAAAGACATTATTTGCTACCCACTATCATGAGCTTACAGAGTTAGAGGGAATACTAGACAGTGTAAACAATTATTGTATAGCTGTAAAAGAACAGGGTGACGATATTGTATTTTTGCGTAAAATAGTAAAAGGCGGAGCAGATAAGAGTTACGGTATCCAGGTCGCAAAGCTTGCAGGAGTACCTGATTCTGTAATAGACAGAGCTAAGGAGATTGTGGATGAGTTGCTTGATGCAGATATCAGTGCAAAGGCAAAGGATATAGCAATCAATTCCGTAAAGCCGTCAAAGAATAAGAAATATCTGGAAGATGATACTCTTGTGTCACAGATGAGTCTTTTTGATACGGTAAAGGATGATGATATTATTACTGAGCTTAACAGTATGGACTTATCGTCGATGACGCCTATAGAAGCGCTTAACACGTTGTACAGGTTACAGAACAAGTTAAAGAACAGATGGTAATTATTTGGAGGAACAAATGGCTATTATAAAACTACTTGATCAGGCTACAATCAATCAAATAGCAGCAGGTGAGGTTATTGACAGACCTTCATCAATTGTAAAAGAGCTGCTTGAAAATGCTATAGATGCGTGCTCTACTTCTGTTACTGTTGAAATAAAAGACGGAGGAATATCTTTTATCAGAATAACAGATAACGGAAGTGGAATTGCAAAAGATGATATAAAAACAGCTTTCTTGAGACATTCAACCAGCAAAATAAAGAATGCAGTTGATTTGCTTTCTGTCAGCTCGCTTGGATTCAGGGGTGAAGCATTATCCAGTATTGCTGCCGTCGCGCAGGTAGAGCTTATCACAAAGACAAAGTCATCATTTGTTGGTACAAGATATGTCATAGAAGGTGGGGAGGAGAAATCTATAGAGGATGTTGGTGCACCTGATGGAACCACTTTTATCATAAGAAATCTGTTCTATAACACGCCGGCACGAAGAAAATTCCTTAAATCTGCAAAGACGGAAGCAGGATATATCAGTGATATTGTAGAGAGAATTGCTATGTCGCACCCGGAAGTGTCAATCAGATTTATAAGTGGTGGTCAGTCAAAAATCCACACATCCGGAAATTCAAAAATTAAGGATGTAATATACAACATTTATGGAAGAGAGATTACCGCAGAGCTTAAAGAAATAGATTGTAAAAACGATTTTATGAGTATTAGAGGCTTTGTTGCTAATCCAAGGGTGTCAAGAGGTAACAGGACATATGAGAATTATTTTATAAATGGAAGATTTATAAAGAATAACATAGTAGCTAAGGCGATTGAAGAGGCATATAAGCCGTTTATGATGCAGCATCAGTATCCTTTTACGGCACTTTATTTTGAAATGAATCCGGAACTTTTAGATGTCAATGTTCATCCTTCAAAGATGGAGATAAGATTTAGAAATCAGCAGGATATATATTCGTTTATATATGAATCTGTGACCAATGTTTTAAGAGCTACTGAGCTTATCAGAAGTGAGACGGTTCCTATGCCGCTTGGAGCGATGGAGACAGGTCCTTTATTATCTTTGAAAAAAGAAGACAAGAACGAAGAAAAGAAAAAAGAAAAGAAAAAGGAATCATACGCACAGCCTTTTGAAATCAACAGAATAAAAGAACAGGTGGTTAAAGAGGATAAGCCTGTTTATAACAAGCAGGATGTTAATGTTGTTAAGGAGTCTGTCAAAGAGGCGGCTCCTAAGAAGCCTGACAGGGAAGAGACTCCCAAACAGCTTAGTTTGTTTGAAGATAAGCTGTTATCTGAGAAGGCAAGACCTAATCACAGGATAGTAGGGCAGGTGTTTGGAACATACTGGATTGTTGAGTACAATCAGAATATGTATATAATTGACCAGCATGCAGCGCATGAAAAAGTGTTATATGAAAGAATGATGAGGGCACTTAATGAGAAGGAGGCAACTTCCCAGAGAATAGCTCCTCCGATAATAATCAGTTTAACATCCAAGGAAGAGGATATGGTTGTGTCACATATGGAATTGTTTGAAAAAATTGGCTATGAGATAGAACATTTTGGCGGTAGTGAGTATGCTGTAAGGGCAGTGCCTGACAACCTTTTTTCTATATCGAAGAAAGAGCTTTTGATAAATATGATAGATAATCTCGCAGAGGATACAGCAGGTGTATCAAATAATGATTTGATTTTAGAAAAGATTGCATCCATGTCCTGTAAGGCAGCAGTAAAAGGAAATGCTGTTTTATCATACAGAGAGGCAGATGAACTTATATCTGAATTGTTAACACTTGACAATCCGTATAACTGCCCTCATGGAAGACCAACAATTATTTCCATGAGCAAATATGAGATAGAGAAGAAATTCAAACGAATAGTGTAGGAGACATATTAAGTGGATAAGAAGAAATTAGTGATTTTAACGGGACCGACAGCAGTTGGTAAGACTGAACTTTCGATAGCTCTTGCAAAAGCCATAAACGGTGAAATAATCAGTGCTGATTCAATCCAGGTATACAAATATATGGATATTGGCTCAGCTAAGATTATGCCTGATGAGATGCAGGGGGTAAAACATTATCTTGTGGATGAGCTGATGCCCGATGAAGAATTTAATATAGTTGAATTTAAAAACAGAGCCTTAATGGCGATGAATGAGATATATGCAAAAGGAAAGATTCCGATAGTTGTTGGTGGAACCGGATTTTATATTCAGGGGTTATTATATGATGTTGATTTTGAAGAAAGCGAGGCTGATACTGAATACAGAAAAGAGTGTGAGATTATAGCAGCTGCTAAGGGAAATGATTTTTTGCATAATATGTTAAAAGAGGTTGACAAGAAAGCGGCAGAGAGTATACATGCAAATAATGTCAAAAGAGTGATAAGGGCTTTGGAATATTTTAAGCAGACAGGAAAGAAAATATCAGAGCATAATGAAGAACAAAGACAGAATGAATCACCATATGACTTTAACTATTTTGTCTTAAATAATGACAGAGGTATTTTATATAAGCGTATTGACAAAAGAGTGGATATAATGGTTAACGATGGTCTTGTGGATGAAGTAGTAAGACTTAAGCGTATGGGATATGGCAGAGAACTCTTATCTATGCAGGGAATCGGCTACAAAGAAATATATGCGTTCCTTGAAGGAGAAATATCTTTGGAGGGTGCCATTGATTTAATAAAAAAAGACACAAGACATTTTGCAAAGAGGCAGCTTACCTGGTTTAGAAGAGAGAAAAAGGTCACTTTCGTCGATTACCGTGATTTTGCTGATGATAAAACTAAAATGCTTGAATTTATGATAAATGAAATAAATGGAAGTGCTGAAAGGAAATAAAAATGGAGAACTTACAGAAAATATATGAAGAATTAGGAATATCAAAAGAGGTAGTTTCATACTGCGATAAAATATTAGATGGACTAAAGGAACGGTTTAAAGAGTTCGATGAGGTTGCAGAGTATAATCAGATGAAGGTAATTAAAGCCATGCAAAAGAACAAGGTGAGTGATGTTCATTTTGCTGCGACAACAGGGTATGGATATAATGATCTCGGAAGAGATACTTTAGAGGATGTGTATGCTTCTGTTTTTAACACGGAGGCTGCTCTTGTAAGGCCACAGATTGTATGTGGGACACACGCTCTCTCAATTGCGCTTGCTTCAAACTTAAGACCCGGAGATGAACTTTTATCAATATCCGGCCAGCCATATGATACTCTTCTTGAAGTGATTGGTATAAGAGAATCAAAGGGCTCCCTTAAAGAATATGGAATTTCATATGCACAGGTGGATTTGCTTGACGATGGTGAATTTGATAAAGAGGGTATAAAAAAGGCTATTAATGAGAAGACAAAGGTGATAGCCATTCAGAGGTCTAAAGGGTACCAGACAAGAAAGACTTTGTCAGTTAACCAGATTGCAGATGTAATAGCTTTTGTAAAGGGCATCAACAAGGATTTGATAGTTATGGTTGATAACTGTTATGGTGAATTTGTTGAAGTTAATGAGCCATCTGATTTTGGTGCGGATATGGTTGTGGGTTCGCTTATCAAGAATCCGGGAGGCGGACTTGCTCCGATTGGCGGATATATATGTGGTACGAAGGAGTGCATAGAAAACGCAGCATACAGACTTACAACACCTGGTCTTGGCAAGGAGGTAGGTGCAACTCTTGGTATAACACAGTCTCTATACCAGGGATTATTTCTCGCACCTACAGTAGTGGCAGGAGCAATAAAAGGTGCTGTTTTTGCAGCTAATGTTTATGAATCTCTTGGATTTAAAGTTGTGCCTGATGGCAAAGAGTCGAGACACGATATAATTCAGGCGGTAGAATTTAACTCGCCGGAAGGTCTTATTGAATTCTGCAAGGGGATTCAGGCGGCAGCTCCGGTTGACAGTTATGTTACTCCGGAACCGTGGGCGATGCCGGGATATGATTCGGATGTAATCATGGCAGCAGGCGCTTTTGTTCAGGGTTCATCAATTGAACTTAGTGCTGATGGTCCCTTAAAGCCACCATATGCAGCATATTTCCAGGGAGGACTTACCTGGTATCATGCAAAGCTTGGAATTATGATGTCTTTACAAAAATTATTAGATGCAGATATTGTTAAATTATAATTATTGTGCTATGATAAGGAGTGTTTTTTTGGTTGTAATCTAATGTACAGGGAGAGAACTGCAAAAACAGGAGGTTACATTGAGAGATACAACAAGAATTAAAGACATGAGTAAAGATTTAAGACCATATGAGAAATTCGAGAGATATGGTCCTGAAAGTTTATCTGAGGCAGAATTATTAGCAATAATAATCAGAACCGGAACACGTAATGTTCATTCGGTAAAGCTTGCAGATCAGGTTCTGCACAATATCGATGGATACGAAGGACTTACCGGACTTACAAGGATGACAACAAACCAATTGATGTCTATTGACGGTATAGGAAAGGTCAAGGCCATTCAGATAAAATGCGTTTGCGAACTTTCCAAAAGAATAGCAAGGGCATCATATGCAGATGGAGTAGTATTTAATAATCCTAAGATTATAGCTGATTATTATATGGAGGAATTAAGACACAGAGACAAGGAAGTGTTGATGGCTCTTTTTCTTAATACGAAACATATGCTTATAAAGAGTCTTGAATTAAGCAAGGGAACAATTAATTCCTCGCTTATGTCGGCAAGGGAAATATTTGTTGAGGCACTTAAATATAATGCTGTATATGTTGTGCTTTTACATAATCATCCAAGCGGAGACCCAACGCCAAGCAGAGAAGATATAGTCAATACCAGGAAAGTATATGACGCAGGTAAATTAATAGGAATCGAATTAATAGATCACGTGATTATTGGTGACAATAAGTATATAAGCCTCAATGAAAGAGGGGTGATCAGGTAGAAAGGAGAAAAAAATGGCACAACAGACATACGGTGTTGATTTAGGTACAAGTAATTTTAAAATTGTTAGCGATTCTTCAGATAAAGTGCTTAACGAAAAAAATGTAATCGCAATTAAGAATAAGACAGAGGTATATGATTATGGTGATTTTGCATATGAGATGTATGAGAAAGCACCTGCTAATATAGATGTATCATTCCCGGTAAAGTTTGGTGTGATTGCTGATATTCAGAATATGGACATTCTTTTTGAATGTTTTTATAAGAAATATAACGGTTCAGGAAGTATTGGAGGAAGCGATTTCTGCGTTGCAGTTCCAACTGATATCACAGAGGTCGAGAAAAAAGCATTTTTCGATCTTATTGCAGAATCAAAGGTTAAGTCTAAGAGAATCACAATAGTTGAGAAACCGATTGCGGCAGCAGTAGGTGTTGATATTGATGTTGACAGTCCTAAGGGTAACCTGATAATTGATATAGGTTCAGAGACAACAGAGATTTCTGTTATTTCTTTAGGTGGTATCGTACTTACAAAGATTATTAAGGCGGGTGGAACAAAGCTTGACGAGACAATCTGTAATATTGTAAGAAAGAAGTACAACTTAATCATTGGATCAAGAACAGCTGAAAATATTAAGATTAATCTTGCAGATGCCATGGACGAATCTGACGAGACGTATACTGCTTATGGTAGAAATATTGTGACAGGGCTTCCGGCATGTAAGGATATTTCATCGCATCTTGTATTTGAGGCTATTCAGGAATCGTTATACACAATTCTTGATTCAGTAAAGATTATACTGGAGAGAACTCCACCAGAACTTGCTGCAGATATTATGAACAAGGGTGTATATTTAATAGGTGGTTCTGCACAGATTAAGAATCTTGACAGACTTATCACTAAAGAGACAGGACTTAAGGTGAATGTGGCAGAGAATCCTTCTGAGACAGTTATCAATGGTATCTCAAAAATTATTAAGACCCCTGAGCTTGAAGGACTTATGTATGTACCAACAGAAAAGCAGTATGACTAATTTTTAAGAAAGGCATAGCGTATGAAGAGAAGAATTAATATTCATATTCCAACTAAATACGTATTATCTGTAATGACATTCCTATGTCTTTTGATGATTGTGTTATCATTTGTGATTAATGGTTTCGCAAGACCGGTAAAAGATGCAGTTGCCTCAGTTATTGTGCCTGTTCAGACCGGAATGGACAATGTAGGGAAGTGGATGACGAAAAAAGCTGATAATCTAAAAGAACTTAACCAGGTTCAAAAAGAGAATAAAGAGCTTAAGGATAAAGTTGCTAAATATCAGGAAGAAGCTGCTATTTCAGTTCAGGAGAAGAATGAGCTAAAGAGATTAAGAGAGCTATATGAGCTTGACAGCCAGTATGCTTCATATAAGAAAGTGGGTGCCAGAATCATCAGTATGGATGCCGGTAACTGGTTTTCAACATTTACAATCAACAAAGGTAAAAAAGACGGAATTCTTGTTGATATGAATGTAATTGGCGGTGGAGGTCTTATAGGAATTGTCGCAGAAGTTGGAGAGAATTATTCTGTCGTAAGATCGATTATTGATGATGAGAGTAATGTGAGCGCTCAGTTTTCAAGTACTTCCGACTGTTGTATTGTAAAGGGAGACTTGACAATGATTAATGATGGAATAATATCTGTCATTAACATAAAGAAGGATGCAAAGGTATCAGAGGGTGATATGCTTGTGACATCCAATATCAGTAAAAAATTCCTTCCGGGAATCCTTATAGGATACGTGAAAAATATTGAGGATGATGCAAACAATCTTACAAAATCTGCTCAGGTTACGCCTGTGGTCGATTTTGCACATATTGAAGAAGTGTTAGTGATTACTGAACTTAAGGATACCGGAAAATAAGAGAGGCATTAAGACATGATAAAAAAAGTATGTACTGCGTTTCTTATAGTTATTTTCTATATTTTGCAGACAACGATATTCAATAAATTACAATTAGCGTCAGTTTCGCCAAATCTTCTGATAATTCTAACTTTTGCTACAGGATTTATCAGAGGTAAGAAGCCAGGTGTATACACTGGCTTTTTTGCAGGATTATTAATTGACTGCTTTTCAGGTGGGGTGTTAGGGTTTAATGCACTTATATATATGTACATAGGGTACATAAATGGAGTATTTCATAGTGTGTTTTTTGATGATGATGTTAAGCTTCCGCTGTTGTTGGTGGTATGTAGCGATTTACTGCACTCGTTTGCATATTATGTTTTGAGATTTTTGTTGAGAAACAGATTGAATTTTGGAACTTATTTTGTGAAGGTGATGTTACCGGAAATGCTATATACATTAATAGTAGCAATAATATTATATCGTTTTTTCTTGAGCCTGGAGCGAAGAATGGACGAATGGGATAGAAGGAGAGCAACTAACTTTGATTAAAGAAGCTATACTTGATTTTTTGCGAGCAGTGGTAAATATTCTGAAATCGAGAATTTTTTTCCTGGGTGTACTGGTGGTCATAATGTTTGGTGCACTCATATACAGAGTGTTTGATTTGCAGATTATCAACGAAGAATATTATCTTAACAACTATATACAAACCGGTAAGAAGGAAATCTCAGTTCCCGGAACAAGAGGTATAATCTATGACAGAAACGGCGAGGTGCTTGCTTACAACAAGCTTGCATACGCCATAACTATTGAGGATGTTCTAAGTAGTGGAATTGATAAGAGCGATAAGCTTAATGAAATTATCTATAACACTATTAAGATTATTGAGGAGAATGGTGACACAATTAATAATGATTTCTCTATCATAATAGGGTCTAATGGAAAATGCGAATATTCGGTGACCTCTGATATGGCAAAGCTTCGTTTTCTAAGAGATATATATGGCAAGAGCAAAATTGAGGAATTGGATACTGAAAAAGAGCAGTTGTCAGATAATACTGCTGAAGAGGTTTTTGAGTATCTGGTAGGGAAAAAAAGATATGATATATCAGAAGAATACTCGAAGGAAGACAGATTAAAGATTGCCATAATAAGATACAACTTATCCCTTAATTCATTTCAAAAATATATTTCTACAACTATTGCGTCGAATGTAAAGGATGAAACAGTTGCGGCAATATATGAGAATCAGGCTATGTTAAAAGGTGTATCGGTAACCGAAAAGACAATTCGCGTGTATAATGACAGTGTGTATTTTGCCCATTTACTTGGATATACCGGCAAGATTTCGGAAGACCAGCTTTCTGAGCTTAACAGTGAGGGAGGTAAATACGAGTCAGAAGATGTTGTGGGTAAATCAGGAATTGAAGAATATATGGAGACTACACTTCAGGGAGTTAAAGGAAAACAAACCATTTTTGTAGATAGTACAGGTAAAACACTTGAAGTTATTGATGAGAAGGAAGCTACTGCAGGTAAAGATGTTTATCTTACAATAGATAAGAAGTGTCAGATTGCTGCATATAAGATTCTTGAGCAGAAGCTTGCGGGTATTCTTTATTCGAAGATTATAAATGCTGATTTTACACCTACAGAGGATTCAAAGGTTATATATATTCCTATCAAGGATGTGTATTTCCAGATGATTAATAACAATGTTATAGATATAAGCAGATTTAACAAGAAAAATGCAACTACAACAGAACAAAATGTATATAACAAATTTGTTCAGAAACAACAGTCAGTTCTTGAGATGGTGAATGTGGAGCTTAACAATGAGGAAGCACAGGCACTTAAATCACTGCCGGAGGAGAACAACACATATTTATCTTACGTTTATGATATGCTTCTGGCTGATGGTATAATTGATTCATCAGCAATTGATAAAGATGATGATATGTATAAGAAGTGGACAAAGGAGACAATTAGCTTTTATTCGTTCATTCATTATGCCATATCACAAAACTGGATATCTTCTTCAAGGATTATATCTGAAGAAGAGAGTAAATATTCAGGCACTGATGAGATATATGATGCTTTAGTAAAATATGTATTAAAGACAATTAAGAATGACAATAAATTTTCAAAGAAAATATATAAATATCTTATAAAAAATGGAACTGTTACAGGCAATGAGGTGTGTCTGATTTTATTTGATCAAAAAGTATTAAAATATGATGACACAGCATATCAGACATTGGCGTCAGGCCAGAGCGGGTATGCATTTGAATTCATGAGGGAGCAGATTAGAAAAATCAATATCACACCTGCACAGGTAGCGCTTGATCCGTGTTCGGGTTCGGTAATAGTGACCGATTCGGATACAGGGGATGTGCTGTGTATGGTAACATATCCAAGCTATGATAACAATATGTTATCGGGTTCGGTTGACTCTGAATATTGGAGCAAGCTTACAGACGACTTGTCCCTTCCACTGTATAACAGAGCAACTCAGACAAGAACAGCTCCAGGTTCAACTTTTAAGATGGTATCTTCTATAACCGGTATGGATCTTGGAGTGATTACTCCAAATACAGCGATTGCTGATAAAGGTCAGTTTAAAGGTATTGGAGAGCCATATCCAAAATGTTGGAGATATCCGGGAAGTCATGGAGCAATCAATGTGTCGCATGCTCTTTGTTACTCATGTAACTATTTTTACTATTCTGTAGGTTATGACCTTAGTAAGAATAGTAAGGGTGAGTATGATGAAAAGGTTGGACTTGGTAAAATTGAAAAATATGCAACGTCGCTTGGACTTAATATGATGTCAGGTGTTGAATTAGATGAAAATGAGCCGATTTTTTCAACAACAGATGCTGTGCGAAGTGCTATTGGGCAGGGCTCTAACAGTTATGCCAATATACAGCTTGCAAGATATGTTAACACATTGTCAAACAGTGGAAATAATTATAAATTAACACTTATTGATAAAATTGTAGATACAAAGAAAAATAAAGAGCAGATTATGAAACCGCAGCTTGACAACAAAGTAGAAGTGAGTCAGTCTACATGGGATGCGGTTCACAGTGGAATGAGACTTGTTATTACAGAAGGTACTGCACAGGGAACCTTTAAGAATTTTAAGGTGGCTGTTGCCGGAAAATCCGGTACTGCACAGGAGAATAAGCTGAGATCTAATCATACGGTATTTGTGGCATATGCTCCTTATGAAAATCCTGAAATTGCTATGAGTGTACTTATTCCTTTTGGAGATGCATCAGGATATTCGGCTGAGGTAGTAAAAGATTTTATGTCATATTACTATGGACTTACATCATACAAGGATGTGTTAAAAGGTGCAGCGACTGTTCCGAAAGCCGGACACAGCGGTGATAATTAATAAAAAGACAATAAGGCGGTGAATTATGAAAAATTCAGTAGTGATAAAAGGAAATAAATATGGTATTATTGTTGTGTTAGACAAAGAAATACCTTTTGACGAGCTGAAAGCTGCGGTTAAAGATAAGTTCTCTGAATCTGCAAGTTTTTGGGGTGAGAACTCGATGGGTGTATCTTTTGAAGGACGAGAACTTAACGATGCGCAGAAATTTGAGTTGATTGAGATTATTCAGGAGAATTCTCAGATTAAGGTGGTCTGTATAATAGACAATGACGAGAAGACAGAAGAAATATTCAAATTAGCTATAGAAAACCATATGGAGCAGGAAGCTTCTCATAATGGACAGTTCTATAGAGGAACTTTAAGGTCAGGACAGGTGCTTGAAAGTGAGTATAGTCTTGTTATACTTGGTGATGTGAATCCAGGAGCAAAAGTAATATCAACAGGTAATGTGATAGTACTTGGTTCGCTTAAAGGAACGGTATATGCCGGTATCACAGGTGATTCATCATCGTTTGTAGTGGCTCTTGAGATGGCACCAATGCAGATTAGAATTGGCGATGTTATTGCCAGAAGCTCTGATGGCGCAGGAAGAAAGAAGAAAATCAAGCCAGAAACTAAAATTGCCTTTGTTGAAAATGAAAATATATACATTGAACCATTAAACAAAGAAGTATTAAACGAATTACGATTTTATTAATTTACGGGAGGACATTTAAAATGAGTGAAGTAATCGTTGTAACATCAGGAAAGGGAGGCGTAGGTAAGACAACAACTTCTGCCAACGTTGGAACCGGACTTGCAAAATTAGACAAGAAAGTAGTATTGATTGATACAGATATAGGTCTTAGAAATCTTGACGTAGTAATGGGTCTTGAGAATAGAATTGTATACAATCTTGTAGATGTTGTGGAAGGAAACTGTAAGCCAAAGCAGGCTATGATCAAGGATAAGAGATATCCAAATCTTTATCTTTTACCTTCAGCACAGACAAGAGATAAGTCAAGCGTAACACCTGAACAGATGAAAGCACTTACAGATGAACTTAGAGAAGAATTTGATTACATAATTCTTGACTGTCCTGCAGGTATTGAACAGGGATTTATGAATGCAATAGCAGGTGCTGACAGAGCTTTGGTAGTCACTACTCCGGAGGTATCAGCAATCAGAGATGCAGACAGAATTATCGGGTTACTTGAGGCTAACGAGAAGAAGAGAAGCGATTTGATTGTTAACAGAATCAGAATGGATATGGTTAAGAAAGGTGATATGATGTCGATTGATGATGTCGTAGATATTCTTGCAATCAATCTTATTGGTGCAGTTCCAGATGATGAAAATATCGTAATTGCAACTAATAATGGTGAACCACTTGTAGGTAGTGATAATCTTGCAGGACAGGCATATATGAATATCTGCAGGAGAATAGTGGGAGAGGAAGTACCACTTCTTGACCTTAACTCGAAATCAGGAATTTTCTCTAAGATTTCAGGTATCTTTAAGAAGAACTAAATAGAGGGAGGGCTTAATTATGGCAATATTTGATATTTTTAGAAAAAAGAATTCAAGTTCAGTAGCAAAAGACAGATTAAAACTCCTTTTAGTATCAGACAGATCAAGCTGTTCACCTGAGATTATGGAACTGATTAAGAATGATATTATTCAGGTAATCGCAAAATATATGGAAATTGATTGTGAAGGTCTTGATATCCAGATTACACAGACTGACGGACAGGAAGGCGAAAAGTCAGGCGTACCTGCTTTAGTGGCCAATATTCCAATCAAGGAAGTAAAGCATAATTCAGAAAAATAAATTTTTAGAAAGGTAAATGTAGACATGACAAGAATTATTAATACATTGAAAAATTATAAATACCGATATATTGATATTAAGCTTGTCGTGTTTGTACTTGCACTTACAATACTTGGAATAAATGTTATCTCTAGTGCAAATGACCAGGGAAATTACGGAAAAATGCAGACGTTTGGAGCTATTGTGGGGGTTTTTGTAATGTTAGTAGCTCTTTTTATAGATTATCATTTTATTCTTAAGTTTTATTTATTGATTTATCTGGTTAATTTTGGTTTGCTTATATTGGTAAAAGTAGCAGGCTCTGTCCACATGGGAGCGCAGAGATGGATTGATTTAGGTCCTGTCCAGTTGCAGCCATCAGAGCTTACAAAGATATTTCTTATTTTTTTCTTTGCCAGATTTTTTGAAAAGCATAAGGAAAAGCTCAATACTTTTATGGTGTTGGCAGCATCTGCAATACTGTTTGTTTTACCTGTGTTTTTGGTATTAAAACAGCCGGATTTATCTACTACAATTGTAATATGTCTTATTTTTCTGTCTATGATATATGTATCAGGACTCAGCTATAAGATAATCGGAGCGGCATTTGCGGTTGCGATTCCTGTGGCGGTTGTTTTGATTTATTTGATACTACAGCCAAACCAGAAAATATTGGAAGAGTATCAGTATAACAGAATTATCGGGTTCTATGATGAAGATAATGAGGAAGCAGCGAGAATTAATTATCAGCAGAATAATTCAGTTATGGCTATAGGCTCAGGTGGATTAAATGGAAAAGGTCTTCACAATAACACAATTACAAGTGTTAAGAATGGTAACTATATATCAGAACCACAGACAGACTTTATCTTCTGTATTGTTGGAGAAGAACTTGGTTTTGTTGGATCTGTGTCGGTTATTATCCTGCTTGGACTTATTGTGTTTGAATGTTTTAATATAGGACTGCACGCCCCTGATTTGTCCGGAAGAGTTATTTGTGTTGGATATGGAGCGTGGATAGCGTTTCAGTCGTTTATTAATATAGCCGTTGTAACCGGAATGATTCCAAATACAGGACTTACACTTCCTTTTGTAAGCTACGGATTAAGCTCATTGCTTAGTTTGTTTGCGGGAATTGGAGTGGTGTTGAACGTTAGTTTGCAGCATAAAAACATATACTAGGAGGTATTTAAGATGAATATAGGGTTAATTGCACACGACTCGAAGAAAAAACTAATGCAGAATTTTTGTATAGCATACAGGGGGATATTATGCAAAAATGAACTATATGCGACGGGAACAACAGGGAGACTTATTGAGGAGGTTACGAACTTAAATGTTCACAAGTATTTGGCAGGACATTTAGGTGGTGAACAGCAACTTGGCGCCCAGATAGAACATAATTCTATCGACCTGGTTATTTTTTTAAGAGATCCTTTGGCACCAAAGACACATGATCCGGACTTTAACAACCTCTTCAGATTATGTGATACACATAACATACCTCTTGCGACTAATCTCGCAACAGCAGAATTATTGGTTAAGTCTCTTGAACATGGTGATATGGAATGGAGAGAAATGTATCGACAGTAGAAAAAAGGAGTTATGCTACAGGTTAAGTAACATAACTCCTCTTTCTGTTATTCGCCCATACCGTTTATACGTCCATAAAGACTTAAAAGATATAGTCCGCTAATTCCTACAACCGCATAAATAATTCGAGACAGAATAGACATTTCTCCAAATAAGTAATCTACAAGATTAAATTTGAATATACCAATAAGTCCCCAGTTAAGCGCACCTATGATTACAAGTGTAAGTGCTGTGTAATCGACACATTTTGAATTCAATGTTATCCCTCCTTTTGTTCAATAATATATTGCCCTAAAATGAAAAAAATATACTTGTTTTCTTGACTATATTCGAAAATTATAAGATAATGTTATTTGAAGTATTTTTGAAGGAAATGATTCTATGGCACAGAGAAGAAGAAAAAACAGAAAAGTTGTAAGCATAAGACGCGGGCACAATATTAATATTGGTGTTATCATTTTTGGACTTATGCTGATATACATAGTAGCCAATGTTTTTATTTATATGACTCAGAGTAAGACAGGTATATATGAGGTAGTCGAGGGCTCGACTGTATCTGCTACAAATCATTCATATACAGGTTTTATTCTTCGAGACGAGAAGGTTGGTAAAGCACCAAAGAACGGATATATGAATTTTTATGTAAAAGAGGGAACCAAGGTATCGCCAATCACTTCGCTGTATTCAATTGATGAGACAGGAACTGTATCGGAATTGCTACAGCAGAGTGCTAATAGTGAGAGTACATTATCGAAGGAGAATTTGCAGGATATTAAGAGAGATATCTGCTCGTTTGTAGCAGATTATGATCCTATGGAGTTCTCTTCGGTTTATGATTTTAAGTATGATTTGGAGAGTACTCTTTTAGAGTATGTGAATATCAATGCACTTCAGAGTCTGAACGAGTCAAAGAATGAACAGCTTACAGGTAATATTTTTAATATTTACAAGCCAAAAAGCTCAGGAATTGTCGAGTATTATACAGATGGATTTGAGGGTATGAAGGAAGATGATATTAATAAGGATACCTTTAATATCGATGAATATAAGAAGAATATATGTACAACTAATTCACTTGTAGAGCAGGATAGTAATATTTACAAAGTGTTAGGCGATGAAGAATGGAATATTTACATACCATTATCTTCAGAAGAAGCAATGTTTTTTAATAATACTTCTGTAGTTAATATCAAATTCATCAAAGACAATATAAGCTGTAAAGCTGATTTTGATATTATTAATAATGATGGAGAGATTTTTGGCAAGCTTACTCTTTATAAATATATGGTGAGATATGCTGATTTGCGATTTGTTGATATTGATATCATTGTTGATGAGACAAAGGGATTAAAGATTCCTAAGTCTTCAGTTGTAGAGAAGGAATTTTACACGGTTCCTCTTGAATATGCAAGTGATGGTGGGGATAGCAAAGAGACTGGATTTTACAAGAAGACTTCTACAGAGACAGGAGAAGAGACTGTTGTATTCATAACACCTACTATTTTTGAAGAAGATGATAATTATTATTATCTTGATCCAGATGAATTTGACGAGAACACATGGCTTGTAAAACCTAAGTCGAAGGAGAGTTTTTCGCTTAAGGCTACATCACCTCTTAAGGGCGTGTACAATGTAAATCTTGGATATTGTGTGTTTGAGAAGATTGAAATACTTGCAGAAAGTGGCAATTATTTCATTATAAATTCAGGTACAGTTAAGGGACCTGCTATATATGATCGTATAGTATTAGATGGTGACAAGGCTGAGCCGGGTAAGCTGATAAACAGATAGACGGAAAGGAATGGCAGAATATGATTAGTGATAATTTAAAAGAGATTGAGGAGAACATCAGACAGGTGTGTATTAAGGCAGGAAGAGATGAAGATGCAGCAAAACTGATTGCTGTTAGTAAGACGCATCCTGCCAGTGCTGTTAAGGAAGCATACGACTGTGATATCAGAGATTTTGGTGAGAATAAGGTTCAGGAGATTATGGACAAATATGACGTTCTTCCAAGTGATATCCGTTGGCACTTGATAGGGCATCTTCAGAGAAATAAAGTAAAATACATTATCGATAAGGTTTATATGATTCACTCAGTTGATTCAGTAAGACTCGCAAATCAGATTCAGACAGAGGCAGAAAAAGCAGATGTTCATATGAATATTCTGATACAGGTTAATATTGCAGAGGAAGAGACGAAGTTCGGCCTTGATACAAAGGAGCTTACTCAGGTTGTGGAAGAAATTTCAAAACTTGACAGAGTTCATATAAAGGGGCTTATGACAATTGGACCAATGACGGATAATCGCGAAGAGATACGAAAGGTTTTTAAGAAATTGAAGCAATTATCTGTTGACATACAAAGTAAAAACATTGATAATGTTAGTATGAGTGTTCTTTCAATGGGGATGTCAGGTGATTATGATATTGCTATTGAAGAAGGTTCTACTTATGTGAGAGTAGGAACAAGTATATTCGGTCAAAGAGACTATAATAAGGAGAGTTAATAAGATGAGTATAACAGATAAGTTTTTAGATATTATGAGACTTAACATGGATGAGGATGAATATGATGATTACGATGAGGATGACTTTGAAGAAGAAGTGAAGCCTAGACGTAGTTCAAGAACTCCTAAACAGTCGACAAGAAGAGAAGAGGCTCCAAGACGTGCATCAAAGCCTGCTATGGAAGAAGTTGAGACAGTCAAGGAAACATCAAGAACACAGCCAAGACAGATGTCGAAGGTTGTACCTATGAGAAACAAAAAGGGGAATGTAGCTGGTATGGAAGTATGTGTAATTAAGCCAACAGGAATCGAGGATGAGATAGAGATTGCTGATACTTTATTAAGTGGAAGAGCCGTAATCCTCAATATGGAAGGTATTCATTATGATCTGGCACAGAGAATTATTGATTTCTCATCAGGTGCATGTTATGCAATGAGTGGTAATTTAAGCAAGATTTCTAACTGTATTTTTGTAATTACACCATCTACAGTTGATATTTCAGGTGATGTTCCTGAATTGTTAGAAGGTGATGTTAACGTAACATCGATTTAATTAAAGGAATGAATTATGAATAAGGAAGAACAATTCTTGTTAAACAAGATTATTGATATGGCATCTCGTGTCTATATGTCTGACAGACCGGAGTTTACGGGATTCTTAAATCTAAACGAGCAGGATTTATTTCTTTCTAATACACATAAATTGCCTCCCGTTAATTATGAATTAGTTGGGGGGCATATTTTTTCGGAAAGAAATATAATAGCGTTATTACCACAGGATAATTTGTATGAAGTAAAGCCCCCAATAGTGGCAGTTAAGTGTGTACCACAGAGTATAAAATATTCAGACGAACTTACACACAGGGATTATCTCGGTGCAATTATGCATCTTGGAGTGAACAGAAATACAATTGGTGATATTCTTTTTGATGGAAAGACAAGTTATGTTGTATGCCTTGATAATATGTCAGAATATTTGTGTGAGAATTTGGTTAAAGTAAAACACACTATTATCAACACTACCATAATAGATATCTCTGAAATACCTGAGTGTAAAAGTAATGCTTCTGAAATATCCGGGTTTGTATCTTCAAACAGAATTGATGCTATTATATCAGTTGCATTTAATTTATCACGAAGCACTGCTGCAAAAGAAGTGTCAGAGGGCAGAGTATATGTTAATTCGAGATTGATTAATTCTGCCAGTATGTCATTGAAAAATAAAGATATTGTGTCTGTGAGAGGTACAGGGAGATTTGTATTTAATGATGTTGTGGCGACAACAAAGAAAAACAGATTGATGATATCGATTACAAAGTATATATAAAGGAATGGAGATTATGTTATGTCAAAATTATTAAATGTGCAATATGAGAACAAGCCTTGCTATGATATAGTAATTGAACACGATTTTTCAAAGCTTGCAGATAAGCTTTTAGAGCTTGGAGTAGAGAATAAAAAGGTATGTATCATTTCAGAGACAAATGTTGCACCAATATATTTGGATGAAGTTGAAAAGAAGATTGGACAGGTTGCCAAAAAAGTCTGTCACTATGTTTTTGATGCAGGCGAGGCAAATAAGAATATTGATACAATTTGTGGAATGTACGAGTGTCTCATTAAAGAACAGTTTGACAGAAAGGATATTCTTGTTGCACTTGGTGGAGGAGTAGTGGGGGATATGACCGGTTTTGCTGCAGCCACATATCTTAGAGGAATATCATTTGTGCAGGTTCCAACATCTCTTTTATCACAGGTTGATAGCAGCATAGGTGGAAAGACAGGCATTGATTTTAAATGTTACAAGAATATGGTTGGTGCTTTCAAGCAGCCTTCTTTGGTGTATGTGAATATTAATACATTGAAATCACTTCCAGAGAGAGAGTATTTATCAGGAATGGGAGAAATTATTAAGCACGGATATATTAAGAATAAAGCATTTCTTAACTGGCTTAGTGACAATAGAGATGAAATAATAAGTCTTAACGAAGATATACTTGAACAGATGGTATTTGAAAGCCTCAAGGTTAAAAAGAATGTAGTTGAAAAGGATCCTCTTGAAAAGGGAGAGAGAGCTCATCTTAATTTTGGTCATACACTTGGACACGCAATTGAAAAAGAAATGAATTTTTCATTACTTCATGGCGAATGTGTTGCACTTGGTATGGTATGCGCACTTAGTATTTCTGCACAAAAAGGGTATATATCAAAGGAGGAATATGAGGAGGGTGTAAAGCTTATCCAAGCGTTTAAATTACCTGTCAAGATAAATAAGATAGCAGGATTTACAAATGAAAATGTTTTAAATGCTACTTTGCTTGATAAAAAAATGGAATCAGGTGTAATAAAGTTTGTATTACTTAGCGAAGTAGGAAACGCTGTTATTGATAAAACAGTAACACTTGATGAGATGAGAGAAGCACTCGGGAGAATATAATGAAGAATAAAATTATTTTGTTATGCATGTTTTTATATAGTGCACTGCTTGTGTGGTTTGATTATTTTACAAAGGTGCTTGCAATTGATAATCTGAAAGGTAAGCCTGATAAAATATTAATAAAAGGAGTTTTGGAATTTCAATATGTGGAGAATAAAGGTGCCGCATTTGGAAGTTTTGAAGGTAAGCGTATAGGACTTCTTATCATAACTTCGGTTATTATGCTTATTGTAATTTTTTATATGATAAAAGCGACAAAATATACAGGCACAAAATATAGAATCATACAGATTTTACTTGCTACAATTCTTGCCGGAGCAATTGGAAATATGATTGACAGAGTAAGAAGCGGCGTGGTAACTGATTTTATCAGATTTGCTTTTGTACCTGAATTTCCGGTATGTAACGTGGCTGATGTGTATGTGGTTTTAGCGGTGTGCTTTATGCTGCTGTTTATGCTTGTCTATATAAAAGACGAAGAAATTGACAGTTTTTTGAGCTTGAAAAAAGCTGAAAGTGAGGAAAAAAGTGATTCGTGTATTTAATGTATCTAAAGAATATGTGAATGAAAGAATTGACAAATATCTTAATGAAAATATGTTAGAATACAGCAGATCATTCATACAGAAGTTAGCAAAAGAAGGTAAAATCAAAGTGTTTGATACTGCCTGCAAACAAGGCTATAAGGTTCAGGAAGGGGATATGATTTTTGTCGAGATAGAAGATCCCAAACCTCTTGATATTGAACCTGAGAATATACCACTTGATATCGTGTATGAAGATGATGATGTTATACTGATTAACAAGCCTAAAAAAATGGTTGTACATCCTGCTGCAGGTCATGCAACCGGTACGCTTGTAAATGCATTGGTATACCATCTTGGTGACAATTTGTCCGGTATAAATGGTGTTATGAGACCTGGAATTGTTCACAGGATAGATATGGATACAACCGGTATTATCATCGTATGTAAGAATGATAAATCACATATTTCAATATCAAACCAGTTAAAGGAGCATACAGTTGAGAGGCGGTATCATGCGATTGTACATGGTGTTATTGAAGAAGATGAAGGTACTGTTGATGCTCCGATTGGCAGAGACCCAAAGAACAGGCTGAGGATGGCTATTGTATCGGATGGTGGAAAACATGCAGTTACACATTATAAGGTGTTAAAGAGATTTAACAATTACACTTATATTGAGTGTAAGCTTGAAACAGGAAGAACTCATCAGATAAGAGTTCATATGAATAGCATTAATCATCCATTATTAGGTGATAAGCTTTACGGCAATTGCAAAAGCCCTATGAAGCTTGAAGGGCAGACATTGCACGCGAAAACACTTGGTTTTGTTCATCCTACGACCAATGAATATATGGAATTTGATTCAAAATTACCGGATTATTTCGAACATTTACTGGAAATACTTAACTAAATTGTAGTTATAATAAAAGGTTGTAATTATGCTATTTTTTTATTATAATATTAAAAGGAATGCTTTAGGCTAGGAGGCGTGTGATTATGGACAAAAAAATAGTTGTTACAATTGGAAGACAGTTTGGTAGTGGCGGAAGAGAAATTGGACAAAAGCTTGCTAAAAGGCTTGGTATTTCATTTTATGACAAAGAATTGTTAGCAATTGCTGCTAGAGAAAGTGGTATTAGCAAAGATATTTTTGAATTGCATGATGAGAAACCAACCAACAGTTTTTTATATTCACTTGTAATGGATACATATGCTATGGGTTACGGAACACCTACTTTTGTTGATATGCCTATTAATCAGAGAGTTTTTCTGGCACAGTTTGATACGATTAGAAAGATTGCAGAGAACGAATCCTGTGTAATCGTGGGAAGATGTGCAGATTATGCACTTGAAGGCCTTGTGGATTACAAGAGCGTATTTGTTCATGCTGATATGGGCGATAAGCTTAAGCGAATTATGAAGATGTATAATGTTAATGAAAGTGGTGCTAATGATCTCATCGCGAAGACTGATAAGAAACGTGCAAGCTACTATAATTATTACACTAATAAGAAGTGGGGTAATTCAGTTAATTATGACTTATCGATAAATAGCAGCCGTCTTGGAATGGATGGAACAGTCGATTTGATAGAGTTTTATCTAAAACAATAAATACTTAGGGAGTTTTTAGTTTTGAATGTTAAGAAATCTGTATTAGGAAAATATGTGCTGAACGGCGTTTTTCTGATAGCTCTTTTTTTACTAACTATATATGTTATATTTAAAGATCAGGAGATCGATGATATATTAAAATATATGAAGTTAGCTGATAACAGATATTTATTTGCCGGCGTTGTCATGACGCTTATCTACATATGCAGTGAATCTGTTATCATACACTACATAATGAATAGTCTTTCATATAGTGTTAAGATGCTTTCGTGTATAAAATATTCGTTTGTTGGATTTTTTGTCAGTGCAATTACACCATCAGCATCGGGCGGACAGCCGGCGCAGATGTATGTCATGAGCAATGACGGGATAAAAGTGTCAGCCTCGAGTCTGGTTTTAATGATTGTAACAATAGCATACAAAGCCGTTTTAATTATTATGGGTGCATTTATGCTTTTGACAGAGCCGGGATTCGTTATAAAATATGTATTTGATATTAAGATAGTGCTAATATTTGGAATTTTAGTGAATATTGTTATAGTATCATTTTTGCTCTTTGTTATTTTCAAGCAATCTTTTGCAGAGATGGCAATAGTAGCTCCTATAATTTTTCTTGGAAAGAAGAGAATTATAAAGAACTACACATCATTGGCGAACAAGGTGCTTCAGGGAGTTAGAAAATATGAAGTGGGTGCTGATTATTTAAGAACACATAAACATGTATTCATTAATACATTTGTGCTTACTATTTTTCAAAGAGCATGTTTGTTTTATGTGACATATTTGATTTATCGTTCATTTGGACTAAATGGTGTAAGTGCATATCAGATTGTAACATTACAGACAATGGTAGCTCTGTCGGTTGATATTTTACCTCTTCCAGGTGGAATGGGTGCAAGTGAAAGTATTTTCATAATATTATTCGGAAGTATTTTTGGTGACAAATTTATTCTTCCAAGTATGATTCTTAACAGGGGAATTACGTATTATGCAATTATTGTTGTAGGCGGATTGGTTACAGCATATGCATTGATACAAGGAAAAAGACAACAAAAAAATACACTTATGACAGGAGAAATTGGATCATGATTGGTTTTTACAATTATACAGTAATATTAACTTATATGGCTGTTATGTCAGCAGTAGTTGGTATAACTCAATTATTTAAGGGCAGATTGTTGTGGGCAATTGTTTGCCTTATGCTTGCCGGATGTTGTGATATGTTTGATGGTAAGGTTGCACGAATGAAAAAGGATAGAACAGAAAGAGAGAAGGTATTTGGAATACAGATTGATTCTCTTAGTGATGTGATTTGCTTTGGAGTATTTCCGGCTATGTTTAATTACGAAGTTGCTGTTTTAGCAAAAGTGTCACTACCGATTGAAATCTTTTCAATTTTTGTATCAGCATATTTTTCTGTAGCTGCAGTAGCCAGACTTGGATATTTTAATGTAGTGGAAGAGGAGAGACAAAGAGAGACATCTGAAAACAGAAAGAATTATCAGGGACTACCGGTAACATCTATTGCGATGATTTTGCCGGTTGCATATATAGCAAAGAAATATGTTGAAAAAGCCTTTGATAAAACAGTTTATTCTATTGGATTAAGTGTATTATTATTAATTATTGGATTTTTATTTGTATATGATTTTAAAATCAAAAAACCAAATAACAGAGAAGTTGGATTTATAATTGTATGTGCAATAATTGTTATTGCAGGATGCATATTACTATAAAAAATAGAAGGATAATGGAGTAGCTAATATGAAATATAAAGACAGGTTAGGAAACGAGTTTATTACTGATTCAAGTCAGGAAATGGTTCTTCAAAAGCTTTATGGTTCAGTAGCTGGCAGATGCATTTTAAAAGTATTGACAAGACCGGTTATTTCAAAAATAGCCGGTTCTTTTTTAGATACAAGGCTGTCATGTATATTGAACAAGAAGTTTATTGAGTCAAACAATATTGATACAAGTCAATTTGTAATGAAAGGTCATAAAAGTTTTAATGATTGTTTTACAAGACAGATTAAACCGGGAATGAGAGAAATTGATATGAATCCCGAACATCTTATCAGTCCATGTGACTGTAAAGTGACTGCTCATAAGATATCTGAAGGAAACACATTTGAGGTAAAGAATTCTGTATATACAGTTGAATCGTTATTAAGGGATGCAAAGCTTGCTAATAAATTTGCAGAAGGTAACATAATAATTTTACGGTTAAGTGTTGATGACTATCACAGGTATTGTTACATTGATGATGGTGTTAAATCGCGTAACAGATTTATTAAAGGTGTTCTTCATACAGTTAATCCCATAGCAACAAAATATGCCAGAATATATTCAGAAAACTCACGTGAATATACACTGTTGCATACAAAACATTTAGGTGACATTATTCAGATTGAGGTTGGTGCCTTACTGGTTGGCCGAATTAAAAATCATCATGGCAGATATAATTTTGAACGTGGTGAGGAAAAAGGTATGTTCGAATATGGTGGTTCAACGATTATTTTGATAACGAACAAGGATGTTGCTGTAGATTATGATATCATTAACAATACTAATGAAGGCTTTGAAACTAAGGTGAAAATGGGTGAAAAAATTGGTTATTTAAAGAAAAAAACTGATTAATATATCAAGGGAAGAGATGTATAAAGACATATACAACTATTCGCAAAACCATAGTTTAACGAATAGTTAGTAGTGCAAAAAGCAGGTAAATAAAGGAATTACAATATGAAACTTCAGAAATTATATAGTTATACAAGATGTGCAATAGACAGTTATAATATGATTGAGGATGGTGACAAGATTGCAATAGGTGTATCCGGTGGTAAGGATAGCCTTACGTTGTTATATGCCTTACATGGACTTAAGAAATTCTATCCAAAGCATTTTGATTTAGTTGCAATATCTGTTGATTTAGGATTTGGTATTCAGAATTTTGATAAGATAAAAGATTTATGTGATTCATTAGAGATTGATTTACATATTATTGACACAGAGATTGGAAATATTGTATTCAATGAACGCAAAGAATCCAACCCATGCTCCTTATGTGCAAAGATGCGAAAAGGAGCTTTAAATAAGAAGGCGAAGGAGCTTGGTTGTAACAAGGTTGCTTATGCACATCATAAGGATGATATTATAGAGACTATGATGTTATCACTTATATATGAGGGAAGATTTCACTGCTTCTCCCCTGTCACTTATCTTGATAAGATGGAGCTTACAGTAATAAGACCTATGATGTTTGTAAGTGAGTCTGAAGTTATAGGTTTTCAGAACAAATACGATTTGCCTGTTGCAAAAAATCCTTGTCCTGTAGACGGACATACAAAGCGTGAATATATTAAAAACTTAATTAAACAAATTAATTTTGAAAACAAAGGTGTTAAAGATAGAATGTTTACAGCCATATTGGATGGTGACATAAAAGGATGGCCTAAACGTAATATCTAATTTTTAGGAGGTTTTAAATGGCTATTAACAATTCAAATTATCATGAACAATTGATTAAAGCTAATCAGATAAAGCTAAGAGAGCATTTGAAAGCTCTACCACCCTTCTGCAAGGACTTTTTTATAGGTATTGATAAAAGGGCTGCATCCAGGACACAAATCGCTTATGCGTACGATTTAGGAGTGTTTTTTGAATATATTCATAATGAGACAGATATAGGCGGAGGTTTGGATATAACTGACTACTCTATTGATATTCTTGACAGGATTACAGCCACTGATATTGAGATGTATATGCAGCATACGAAGTATTATGTTCGCAATGATGTTGAATATACTAATAGTGAACGTGGTATGAAAAGAAAGCTTTCATCGCTTAAATCTTTTTATAATTTTTTCTATGAAAAAGAAAGAATTAAGACAAATCCGGCTTCTATTGTCAAACTTCCAAAGCTTCACGAGAAGGAAATTGTCAGACTGGATGTAAACGAGGTTGCAGAACTTCTTGATCAGGTTGAATCAGGTGAAAAGTTAACAGAGAAGCAGAAAACATATCACAAGAAAACAAAGGTAAGAGATGTTGCTCTTCTATCACTTCTGCTTGGTACCGGAATTCGAGTATCTGAATGTGTCGGTATAGATATCAATGATATTGATTTCAATAATTTCTGCGTAAAAGTGCGCAGAAAAGGTGGTTATGAATCAACAGTATATTTCAGTGATGAAGTATGTGAAGCACTTCTTGATTATATGGAAGAACGTGTAAAGATAAATGCTGTTACAGGACATGAAAATGCATTTTTCTTATCTATGCAGCAAAAACGATTAGGTGTCAGGAGTGTTGAAAATCTTGTAACCAAGTACTCTTCTCTTGTGACTACAATTAAGCATATTACTCCACATAAACTTAGAAGTACATATGGTACAAATCTATATAAAGAGACAGGAGATATTTATCTGGTCGCAGATGTGCTAGGCCACAAGGATGTAAATACCACAAGAAAGCATTATGCAGCTATGGAGGATGAACGTCGTCGAAGTGCCAGAAATATTGTTCCTCTTAGGGAAAAACACAATTAAGAAAGGAAAAAACAATGGAAAAAATAGCTAGTTTTACAATTGATCACACAAAATTATTACCAGGAATATATGTATCAAGGAAAGATAATGTAAATGGTAATGTTGTCACCACATTTGATATTAGAATGACAAGACCAAATTTTGAACCAGTTATGAATACGGCAGAGATTCATACAATCGAACATATCGGTGCAACATATCTTAGAAATCACAAGGAATATGCAGATAAGACTATTTATTTTGGACCTATGGGATGCAGAACAGGTTTTTATCTGATTCTCTCAGGTGATTTAAAATCTGAAGATGTAGTTGATTTGATTACTGATATGTATAGATTTATCAGTGAATTCGAGGGTGATGTACCGGGTGCATCTGCAAAAGACTGTGGCAATTACTTAGATTTAAATCTGCCAATGGCTAAATATATAGCTACTAAATTTTTAAATGATGTTCTTGTTGGTATTGATGAGACACATTTAGTGTACCCGGAATAGGAATAAAGATGGAGGTTTTTATGTTAGGTATTATAGGTGCAATGGATGAGGAAGTAAATCAGATTAAGGATTTACTGGAAAATGTTGAGATTACAAAGCAGGCAGGTATGGAATTCTATAAAGGTGTTCTATCAGGCAAGGATGTTGTAATTGTACGCTCAGGAATTGGAAAAATCAATGCTGCTATCTGCACTCAGATATTAGCTGACAGATTTAAAGTATCAGCTATTATCAACACAGGTATTGCAGGCTCACTTCACAATGAGATTAATATTGGAGATATTGTTTTATCAGTTGACGCTCTTCAGCATGATGTTGATGCGGTTGCATTTGGCTATGAAGTAGGTGTTATTCCAAGAATGGATACATCTATCTTCAATGCTGATAAAAAACTGATTGAATTAGCTGAAAAATGCTGCCACAAAGCATGTGAAGATTTGACTGTTCATAAAGGTCGTGTGGTAAGTGGGGACCAGTTCATATCATCTAAAGAGAAAAAAGACTGGTTGCAAAAAACATTTGGCGGTTATTGTACAGAGATGGAAGGCGCTGCTATCGCTCATGCAGCATATTTAAATAACATTCCATTCTTAATAATCAGAGCCATCTCAGATAAAGCTGATGACAGCGCTCATATGGATTATCCGGAATTCGAGGCAATGGCAATAAAGAATTCGGTAAATCTCATAAAAGAAATCATTCTCAATTATTAAGATATGGGCTAAAGAAGGTGTTTGGTGATTATTCTTACCATACACCTTCTCTTCTATTCATAGTACGCAATAACCAAACTGTTACCGGCATGTATTGTGTCGCGATTAAGTCCGTTCATAGACTTTAGTTCTTCTACATATTCTGAAATCGTGTAATAAGCCGGATCAGCATATTCCTCGGCAATATCCCATAAAGTATCGCCATCCTTAATATCAATGCTCATATACATCTTAGTCTTCTCCGGTGTAGATGATTGTGCACTTGCAACACTGTTACCTGCAATAACGATAATAAGTGCAATTACAAGAACTGCTCCAAGTGTGATTAAACGTGTAAGATATGGATTAAATACTCTCTTAGTCATAAAAATACCTCCTAATGCTAGTTCGAACAAATGTTTGATTAACTTAAAGCAAGTATACAACACGAACATACGTTTGTCAACAAAAAAATACAAACATTTGTTTGCAAAAATATGTTCGATATGATATTATTAATATAAATAATACAGAGAATATATTGTTTACAGTTTTGGAAAAGGAGATACATATATGGCAAAAGGTAAGATTACATCAAAACAGCAGATGATTTTAGATTTTATCAAGGAAGAGATACTTAACAAAGGATATCCGCCTGCGGTCAGGGAGATTTGTGAGGCTGTTGGGCTTAAGTCTACTTCCTCTGTTCACTCACATCTTGAGACTCTTGAGAAGAACGGATTTATCAGAAGAGACCCGACTAAGCCACGTGCTATTGAGATATTAGATGATGATTTTGCAGTTGTAAGACAGGATGTGGTAAGTATTCCACTTGTTGGTACAGTTGCAGCCGGTCAGCCAATTCTTGCAACACAGAACATTGAGAGCTACTTCCCTATTCCAGCGGAACATGTTCCAAAGGGAGAGACATTTATGTTAAGAGTTAAGGGCGAGAGCATGATAAATGTAGGTATTTATGATGGTGATACTATTATGGTTGAGTCATGTAATACAGCAAGAAATGGAGATATTGTCGTTGCACTTATCGATGATTCGGCAACAGTAAAGACTTTTTACAAAGAGAGCGATCATATTAGATTACAGCCGGAGAATGACAATATGGATCCGATTATTGTAAGTGATGAAGTTAAGATACTTGGTAAAGTGTTCGGACTTTACAGATTTTTTTAGAAAAGAGTCAAACATAAGTTATCGCGAGCTGAGTATGATATTCAGCTCGCGATTTTTGAGTACTTAAGTATATAATATTATTTACTATTCATATCTTCTACTACAGCAAACAGTGTTTGTGCTCTAAGCATTTTTTTCATAAGAGTTGGGCCATCCACATCTTTTGCAACTGTTGGTGGAGTGGCATTCCCTAAAGAAATCTCAGGGAGATTTCCGAATTCAATTGCAAATTCTTCAGGAGAAAGGTCTATATGGATTGCAAAGAATAATCGTGGTGCATCATCTTTTGTAATTTTGTATGGAATCTCATGCTTCATTGCGTGTAGTTCGATATCTTGTCTTGCTACGTTACCTAATAAATATGTGTAATTAAATGTCTTCATAGTTTGTTTCCTTATCTATACAATATAATCTTACTAACTCATATATTTTTTCTTCTATTTTACTGATAACCAGCCTAAATTCTTCGTCCGATCAAGAAGTTCTCCAAGCATATATTCAAAGATACCTGCATCCAATTCATCGATTACAAGGCAGATTGATGGATTTCCAAAAGCCTGAATAAGTACATTCAAGATAGAAATAATTTTAATAATTCCCTCTGACTCCATGCGGATAGGAATAGGTTTCTTTCCTTCACGAACAGACATCAATTCAACCTTCCAGCCTTCTTCTCCGGAATCTAATGCCTGCTGACCATAATCCTTCACATCAATCATCATTCCTGGAATGATTGTATATAATACAGTATTTATCTGATTAACAATTGCATCCAAAATATCCTTTTTGACTGCATCTAAAACGACAGGCTCAGTCAAAGGAATCGCGAAATCTCCCTTTGCTCCCATCTTGTTAGTCTCTATGCGAAAAGCCATTGGCAAAAGGAAGTTGGCTGTTATCATTCCTGAATGAGCATTTCTAATAACAAATAAATCCTTCATGGAAAATTCGAATAAAGCTCTGATTACAGTAGAATAATCCTCGAATTGACTCTCAACTTCTTGACAGAAAATTTCTCTACTAATTTCGCCAAAAATAAAAGAATAATTGCTCTTCTCAGCCATCTTTTTGGCCACGATTAAATCTGTTTTTCTCTCTTTATTCTTACCAATTAATTCATCAAGTCTCTTTTGTGGTTTAAAAATACTCTCTTTCTCAGATCGTACATAATCCATGAAAATATTCTTATTATTTCGCTTTCCGTCGCGGTTAATTGCACAGTTCAAGAACTCTCTCTCTATTACAACTTCACCCTCAATTTTTCTCAAACTGATATTGTATCCAACCTCGTATACCGTTTCTTTTCTGAATATCATAAATTCTGCATTCATATTAGCCGCATCATCATCCACGCCAATATAATCATTTATACTCTGATCAATATTCTGACCAATTATTATCTGTTGAAGAAAATAGAGAGCATCTACTATTGCTGTTTTTCCGGAACCATTCTGTCCATAAATTCCGAGAATCTCAGCTCCACCAACACTAAGTGATTTTTCATTGGCCATAGGCATAAAAATAGTACCATTCTTAACGTTTTTTATATTTTCTAATGTCAACGAAGACAAACGTACAATATAATCACCCAATTTTTTGTCAACTAAATTCTGATTTTAGAACATTTTGTTCTATTTCTGATTTTCCAAACATATTTTATTTTAGTTTTTTTCGATAGACAAACTTATTTGATGTACATTATCCAAACAAGTTGGTTCAGACTTACTTATAACATATTACGTGAACAAGTTTACCCAGCAAACTGTGGCATATCGTGATATAATATACCCTTTGATGTTATAGCTCTTAGTAGTATTCTTTCCCATACAGTCCATAACATACTCGATATGCGAATTAATAGCTATCAGTTCGTCGTGAAACTATGCTTAATTTGTTTTGCAATAACATCAATATACTTATGCTCAGCAAATATACACTGAGCCACATCAATTGCTCTTGCCATCTCTTTATCTTCCTTTTCATAATTTACAGATACGATAAAATCCATAAACCAGTCATTTACTTTTCTTGTTGATTATAATACCGCCCTTATACCATAGCAGCTTTTCTGGCCACTAACTCTTTTGTTGCATCGACTTTCATTGCTTTGGAACGATTATTTTTAATTTAATCCTTCATCATATCCTAAGTCAAGAATATATTTTTCTACACTACCTTAAACATTTTCTTTGACATCGTTTTTTCGTCTTTGGATTTATACCTGATTTTGCCATATTGGAGCAATAAGTATGTTACCAATGCATTATAGAAAAAGTCAATTCAGAAAAATCAAAAAAATAAATCTGAACGAGATACTGTTATGTCTAAATATTTTAATTAATCTAAAAGCCACCATCTCGGTAGTACAGTTACAAACGATTGTGAATTTTTTCAGACAGCTGAAATTTCCAGCATTTCGGAGCAGCGCCTTCCAATGTGAATTCCGGACTTTGTATATTAGTTGAAGAAAGCTGCAATCCATACAGACCGGTATCGAAAGCGGTTACCTGTGCAACATCAGTAAATTCATTGGTGTATAAATTTACATCTCCCCACTTTAATGGAGAATCTGTCTGTTTCACCCATAGACAAATTTATGTTTAGTCAATATCAGAGAAATCTATTTCTTTACCATCGCTCCAGATTCTTTCTAAATCATAGAATAATCTGTCTTCCTGATTAAATACATGAACCACGATGTCTTCAAAGTCTAAAAGAATCCAGTTTGCGCTCTGGTATCCTTCAGTATGCTTTGTGTATATTTTTTCTTTTGCAAGCTCTTCCTCAACATTATCCACCATAGCCTGAACCTGACTCTTGTTAGAACCGCCTGCAATAATGAAATAATCTGCGATTACTGAAACACCCTGAATATCAATAACTTTGATATCAATTCCCTTTTTATCTTCTAATGCTTTATATATTAATTTTGCTTTGTCTAAAGAATTCACTTTGAAATATCCTCCTAAGTTAGTTTTGTCTTGATTCTATAAGCTTCTTATAATAATCGTATGCTTTGTTTGTCATTGTATCAATCTGGCCGCTTTTTGAATTTAAGTAGTTAAGAGTATCGTCCATAATCATATATACGGCCATATCAATGTCTTCAAATGCCATTTTTCTAATGGCAGCAAGATTTGGAGCTGTTTTTCTGTTTGGCTCAATATAATCTGCTACAAAGATGATTTTTTCTAACAACGTCATATCAGGAGCACCTGTTGTGTGTACCAAAATAGCGTTTATAACTTCTCTATCTGTTACATTGTATTTGTGCATAGCATAGAAGGCTCCAAGCTTTGCGTGTAACAATGATGGATTATCAATCTCTGTGTCTGTTATACTGATATTGTATTTCTCACACTGCTTTAATTTCTTGTCGTCTGGAACACATTTTGCACAATCATGTAAAAGTCCGGCTACTTCTGCCTGTTGAAGGTTACATTCGTATTTCATAGCAAGACATACAGCTGTATAAGATACACCTAAAGTGTGTTCGAATCTGCTTTTATCCAAGATAGTCTTAAGCTCAGATTTAATGTTTTTTAAATTTTTTGAAACTAATGTCATATTTATCCTTCCCTGTACAAATCATTTTGGTATATATAGTTCTCTACATCTGATGGCACCATATATTTGATAGTTCTGTGTGCCTGTACACGATTTCTAATGTCTGTTGATGATATGTCTATACGTGGCATATCTAGTTTTATTATAACAGCATTGTATTTTGTTTGTAAATATTTTATCTGATTATCAAGTTCATCATCTGTCTGTTCATTGTTTCTGTGTATGACAGCAATTGTACATAACTTTAGTACTGTATCCGGCTTATACCATTTTTCTATATCCATTAATGAGTCTTCGCCCAGAATAAAATAGTATTTTGTGTCAGGATGAGATTTAGTGAGAATCTCAAGTGTATCAGAAGTATATATATATCCTTCTCTCGTAAGCTCAAAATCTGAATACTCAAAGTGCTTATTGCCTGATATGGCAAGCTTAACCATTTTACTTCTGTGTTTTTCATCCAAAATATTACTATCACTCTTATGTGGCGGTTTTGCTGAAGGCATTACAAGAACTGTATCTAAATCACACACAGAGTATGCCTGCTCTCCTATCATCAGATGTCCGATATGAATCGGGTTAAATGTTCCGCCAAGAATTCCAACTTTTTTGTACATGGAAGCCTCCAAAAAAATAATACTATTTTGCTTTAGGAAGAATAATCTTTGGATTATCCTTTGAAGCTTTATATAATGTGATTTTTTTACCTATTACCTGTACAACTTCTGACTGGGTTCTGTCTGCTAATACTTCTGCAATACTTCTTCCGTCATCCATACAGTTTTTTAGTACGTGTATTTTGATTAACTCTCTTGCTTCTAAAGCTTCGGCAATAGCGTTTGTAAGCTCTGGTGTAACACTTGATTTGCCAATCTGAAAAATTGGATCCATAGTGCTTGCAAGACTTCTAAGGTATGCTCTTTGTTTACTAGTCATAGTTTACCCTCTTTTCTAAACAATATGTTTATTTGTAATAGTCAAATTCATGACCATATATTTTTACAGTATCTCCATCTACAATTCCAAGTGCCTCTAATTCGTCTAAAATTCCATTGTCCTTCATAAAATTCTGGAAGAACATAAAGCCTTTTTCTGATTCGAGGTTTGTATAGCCAAGCATTCTTTCAATACGAGGTCCTTCGATAGAGAATACACCGTCCTCGATTTTTTCAACTGTATAAGGCTCTTCCTTCATATCAACAAACTCACCCGGAACATATTCTGCTTCAAAGGTGACAGGTGCATCGGGAACTGTATCAAGAAGAGCTCTTACTTCATATAACAGCTCTTTAACGCCTTTTCCACTGACTGCTGATATTGGGAATACTTTTACACCCTTTGGTTCAAAAGTCTCTTTAATAAGCGGAATTAAGCTTTCAGACTCATCATAAATAGCATCAATTTTGTTGGCTGCAATTACCTG
>JBGVIE010000004.1:0-15133 GCA_045122895.1 Lachnospiraceae bacterium | reverse complement strand
CTTTCTCTCAAACTCTTCCTGTGTAATTGCACCCATATCTAAAAGTTCTTTTAACTTCTTAATCTGCTCAAGTTTATCTAATTCTTCATTTCTCTTCTGATAGAAAGCTAACGCCGCATTTCTGTTTTTCGTGTCTATCTGTAGCTTTGTAGTTCCACAGGCACATGTTCCAACATACGAAGCATTTGTCTTTCCACACTCACAGCGCCAAGAACCTGTAGCTGCCGGTTTAACGCGTTCTTCTTCAATTTTCCTGAGTGCTGACTGTAGCGGCGAATCTTTATCTTCACATAAATTCGGTTTTCCCTGAACCCTTGTTATAGCTGTCCGTCCAAATATAAAACCTTTTGCAAACCAATTCCCCTCATAACCTTTTTCTTTCGCAATCCTTTCAGCCGCCTGTCCATTCATCACTGCGGTAATCACAACAACGGCTATCACTACAATTAATATAATAAATTCCACTACCAATTCTCCTCCAGCAATTACTCGTTCTCCTTTAGCTTATTCTTATCGTATTCAAACGAATCTATCTTACTTATATCAACTACATCCTCTGTATTTTCATTTATTCTAATTGTACAATGGTACCCATCATCGTCAAATCCAATAACATAATAATCCCCATATTTTATCTCATTATTTTTGATGATATCGATTCTGGTTCCATTTTCCAATATCATAACTAAATCCTTCAGAGTTCCTATATTTTCTTTTCCTTTTATATTGATAACAAATGGCGAAACCTGTAACGAAAATTTCCGTTCATTGTCTATCAAAATATATTCTTTTGTTTTTTCCTTAGGATTTAAACAGAACTTAAATATTGCATTCTTTGCCAGCCCTGCAAACTCGCCTATATTATTATCACATAAATAAATGGTATCATCCATTGTTCCGCTAGTATTTACTTCAAATTTATAATATATAAGCATTTTTTCTTCTGTTTTTTCCACCTTGACAATTTGTTCCGCAATCATAGCATGTGTATCAGCCTGTGTCAAAAAGAAAAATCTTCCTTCATTTTCCTTTTTTCCATCACCAAACCATGGTATAGTTCCAGATTCCGTCTCTTTACCAAATTCCTTTCGCATATCACGTCCAGCATGCTCAACAGAAAATAACGCATATCCAGCACACGCTGGTTTATCATACAGATAACGTTCAAGCTTAATTTGATACCCATCAACTTCCGTCATCTGTGTTCCATCTTCCTGTAGCAAATCCCAAACCTGATCCATTTTTTCTTCCGTAAAAAAATCGAATACAGTATTTCCTTTCACAACATACGTTGCCAAATTTGCAATCCCAAAAACTCCTATTACTGCTACTAAAGCAATAAATATTTTTTTACTTTTCCTCATATGTTTGCTCCTCTTCTTAACAACCTCTACAAATTGCTATTTTCAACACTTAATATTTTAACTAATTTCTAACAAAATCGTGTTCTAATCCAGAAAAAATCAAATACATCATCTTCATCCATTTCCATTACAGAAACTTCTTCACTACTATGGGTTCGGCTATACATTTCCCACTACCCGGGCATGTTCGAGACTTGCACCCGTTAGAGCGTGCCCATGGTGCGCAAATTAAAAAAACTGCAATAGATGAACTCTATCGCAGTCTATATACTAACAAAATCACTTAACATTTCAGATTCACACCTATCCGATTACGGATTATATCATTTATTCAAAAAATATCAACTATATATTTTCTTTAATTTCCGCAGTTTTATCCATAGAGCTCCATTTTTATTGACATTGCTATAAACAACTTTCAAAAAATGTCCGGCATACCGTCAACTTTCCCTTAGGCTAACTGCATAAACAGAAAATAGAATACTTATCCTAAAGCCCTGATACGATGGGGTTTATTAAAGTGCCATAATCATCCAACTAATTTCCCCTTGACAAATATGTAAACATATGAATATAATTACATATGAACATATATTAATTTAGGAGGTGTTTATGAATAATAGTATTACAACCAAAGATTTTCTTGCCACCCATAGCGATATAGCAGCCGATGTCTTAAATAAACAGCCGGCTGATGAGTATCTTTATGACTTGGCGGAATTATTTAAGGTATTTGGAGACTCTACACGAATCAAGATTTTGTACGCTTTATTTGAGTCAGAATTATGTGTAGGTGATATCGCTTCGATTCTTAATTTATCCCAGTCTTCGGTAAGCCATCAGCTAAGAATACTAAAGGATGCCAAATTGGTCAAATTCAGAAGAGAAGGCAAAATTATTTTTTACTCACTTGATGATGAACACGTAAGAACAATTCTCGGTATGGGAATGGAGCATGTAGAAGAATAGAAATAGAAGAAAGGCGGATTATATTTATGAAGAAGACATACAAAGTAGAAGTTGACTGTGCAAACTGTGCAGCAAAAATGGAGGAAGCGACAAAGAACACACCCGGTGTCTTGGATGCCTCATTAAGCTTTATGACACTCAAGCTAAAGGTGGAATTTGAAGAAGGTGCTGATACGGACTCGGTTATGAAAGAAGTTCTCAAAAATTGCAAAAAGGTTGAAGATGATTGCGAGATTTATATGTAAGGAATGTGATTGAGATGACTAGAAAGCAAAAAAATGTTTTACTTAGAATTAATTTATCATTGTTAATGATTATAGCATTGGTTATTACTGGCAGCTTTTACCATATGCCAATATACGTTGAGGCTCCTCTTTATATGATTCCTTACTTAACTATCGGGTATGACATATTAAGAAAAGCATTCAAGGGAATTATCAACAGACAGATATTTGACGAGAATTTTCTTATGGCAATTGCAACTGTCGGTGCAATATGTCTCGGCGACTTTAAAGAAGGGGTCGCTGTTATGCTCTTTTACCAGATTGGCGAACTATTCCAAAGCGTTGCTGTCGGAAAGAGCAGGCAAAACATCGCTGCCCTTATGGATATAAGACCTGACTATGCAAATATTATTGTAGATGACCACCTCGAACAGGTTGACCCTGATGACGTTATGATCGGCTCAGTAATCGTTGTAAATCCCGGCGAAAAAGTACCTATTGACGGCACTATTATCGAAGGAGTCACATCACTTAATACCAGTGCACTTACTGGTGAGAGCATGCCTGTTGATGCGGTTTCCGGTGATGATGTTATCAGTGGATGTATCAATCTTACCGGAACTGTCAAAATAAAAACCACTAAGGAATTTGGTGATTCAACAGTTTCAAAAATACTTGAGCTTGTTGAAAATTCAAGCATGAAGAAATCAAAGTCTGAGAACTTTATTACAAAATTTGCAAAATACTATACACCGGCCGTCTGCTATAGTGCGCTTGCACTGGCAGTTTTGCCACCTGTTTTTTTAATTATAACGGGACATAATACAGCTTTTAGCACCTGGATTATCAGAGCACTCACATTTTTAGTAATCAGTTGTCCTTGTGCACTTGTAATCTCTATTCCACTTAGTTTTTTTGGTGGAATCGGATGTGCATCATCTAACGGAATATTAGTTAAGGGGTCTAATTATTTAGAGGCGCTGTCAGAAGCTAAATATATTGTTTTTGATAAGACAGGAACTCTTACTAAAGGTGCTTTTGAAGTGACTACAATCCACAGCGAAGAAAAACTTTCAGATGAAGAATTGCTTATGTACGCTGCTTACGCTGAATGCAGTTCAAGTCACCCAATAAGTCTTAGTCTTAAGAAGGCTTATGCAAAAGAAATTGATATATCAAAAGTTACTGATATTACTGAGATTTCAGGTCATGGAGTTCATGCAATCGTTGATGGAAAAAGCGTTTTTGCAGGTAACAGAAAGCTTATGGATAAAGAGAATATAGCTGTAACCGGCGTGGCTGATGACGGAACTATTGTATATGTAGCTGTCGATGGCGTCTACTCCGGATATATTGTAATCTCTGATGCAATAAAGCCTACTTCAAAAGAAGCTATTAAGAAACTTAAGGAAAACGGCATTCAAAAAACTGTTATGCTTACAGGCGATTCAAAATCTGTCGCTGATAAAGTAGCTTCAACTCTTGGCATAGATATTGTAAAAAGCGAATTATTGCCTGCCGACAAAGTATCTGAAGTCGAAAAACTGTTATCCCAAAAAGCCCCAAAGGAAAAGCTTGCCTTTGTTGGTGACGGAATAAACGATGCTCCTGTTTTGTCGAGGGCTGATATAGGTATCGCTATGGGGGCACTAGGATCTGATGCGGCTATTGAAGCTGCTGATATCGTACTTATGGATGATGACCCGGAAAAAATATCACTTGCCATGAAAATATCAAGAAGGACTCTAGGTATTGTTCATCAAAACATAGCGTTTGCTTTGTTAGTTAAAGCAGTTTGTCTGATACTTGGTGCAATTGGGATTGCAAATATGTGGCTTGCCATTTTTGCTGATGTAGGTGTTATGGTAATCGCAGTATTAAATGCCACAAGAGCCTTAAAAATCAAATTATAATATACAGCCTCACCGGATATGTTCCTGTGAGGCTTTTTCTTTAATACTCTTCTTCCTCTTCCACTTCACTTATATCAGTTAATGGCTTTTCAAGTCCTTCAATCTCTATATTATTCTTAACTGCATAATCCCAAAGTGCAGCATGTATTGCCTCCTCTGCAAGCAATGAACAGTGAACCTTCACAGGTGGCAGACCATCAAGAGCCTCCATAACTGCCTTATTTGTAACTGATAAAGCCTCTTTTATCGTCTTCCCTTTTACAAGTTCAGTAGCCATGCTGCTGGTTGCAACTGCAGCACCGCATCCAAATGTCTTAAACTTAACATCCTCAATAATTCCCTCATCACTGATATCAAGATACATTCTCATAATATCGCCACATTTTGCATTTCCTACTGTTCCAACTCCGCTCGCATTTTCAATTTCTCCAACATTTCTTGGATTTGTAAAATGATCTATTACCTTTTCACTATACATATTTTACTGTCCTTTCTTAAAATCTTCATAAAGAGGTGACATATCTCTAAGCCTGTCTACTATTTTCTTAATTTCATCTACCACGTAATCAATTTCGTCCTTTGTTGTTTCATAAGACAGTGTCAGTCTAAGCGAGCCATGAGCTATTTCATGTGGCAAGCCTATAGCCAAAAGTACGTGGGACGGATCAAGCGAGCCAGATGTACATGCCGAACCACTGGATGCACATATACCTCTCTGATCTAACATAATAAGCATCGATTCACCTTCTATAAATCTAAAGCATACATTGATATTATTAGGCAGTCTTTTTTCTCTGTCACCGTTAAGCTTCGTGTACTCAATTTCATTTTCCAGCCTGCTTATCATATAATCACGAAGTTCTGCTTCATACCTACTTCGTTTTTCCATATTGGCAAATGCAATTTGCGCTGCCTTTCCAAAACCAACTATTCCAGGTACATTTAGTGTTCCTGCTCTTCTCTTTCTCTCCTGTGCGCCACCATGAATAAATGAGCGAATCTTGACGCCCTTTCTTATATACATAAGACCTACACCCTTAGGTCCGTTAATCTTATGAGCGCTGGCACTAAGCATATCAATATTCATATCATCGACATCAATTTCAATATGCCCAAAGGCCTGTACAGCATCTGTGTGAAAAAGAATACCTTTTTCTTTCGCAATTTTTCCTATTTCTTTAATAGGTTCAATTGTACCAATTTCATTATTGGCGGTCATTACAGATATAAGAATTGTATCTGGTCTTATAGCCGACTTTAACTTATCAATTTCTACAAGACCATTTTCATCTACATCAAGATACGTGATTTCATATCCTTTTTTTTCAAGATACTGACATGTATGAAGAATGGCGTGGTGCTCTATCTTCGTGGTAATAATGTGTTTCCCTTTGTCCGAGTATACCTCTGCTGTAGCCTTAAGAGCCCAGTTATCAGACTCGCTCCCCCCTGCCGTAAAATATACCTCTTCAGGTTTTGCATTAATTCCTTTTGCAAGTATTTCTCTTGCTTTTGCAACCGCTTTATTTGCCCTGCCTGCAAAAGTGTATACCGCTGAAGAATTTCCATAATCTTCTTCAAAAAAAGGTATCATTTCCTGTACCACTTCCGGTAGCACCTTTGTTGTCGCTGCATTATCTAAATATATTAATTTGTCCAAACTCCCTGCCTCCTTTTTATTCATAGTATCCTACTATGATTTTATATTATACCTCTTTACTAGGAATTGTCAATAAAAAAAACTGCCGCTTCACGAATTTTCATTCGTCAAAGCGACAGCCTCCTAAATTCACTTATTTTACAATTCTAACTGTTTTCTTAAGCGTTTTAATTTTATTAGTGCTAGTATTCTTTGCATATACATAGAAGTAATATGTTCCTGCTTTAGCCGGCTTAAAATTTGCACTTCGAGAAAAGCTATATGATTTGATTGTTACATACTTTCTGCTTCCTTTTATTCTGTAAGCAAATTTATATTTAAACTTTGCTGTTCCATATTTAACACCGGCAGATAATTTAACATTTTTACCTTTTTTAAACTTATAGCTTGATGTAGCCTTAAATGATGTTGTCATCTTAGGAGCACTAACTTTATATCTGCTTATTTTCTTTATGGCAATTGTGTTATCTTTATCCTTTGCATACACATACAGGGTATATGTTCCTGCTTTAGCCGGTTTCCATACAACAGAAGAAGCTGTACTATAATTTTTGATTATCTTTCTGTTTGTACCTAATTGAGCAACAAACATATACTTAACGCCGCCTGCACCGTTAGCTGTCTTTACACTCAGTCTAACCTGATCACCGACTCTCGTTCCTGTGTTCTTGTTTGCCTTGAATTCTTTAATTTCAAGTACCTTCTCCACTTCAGTTTCTTTTTCTGTTGTTGTCTCTTCCTTGCTTGTCTGAGACTCTGTCTCTGTTCCTGTCTCCTTTGTTGTATCTTCCTGACTCGTCTTAGACTCTGTGTTAGACTCTGTCTCTGTTCCTGTCTCTTTTGTTGTCTCTTTCTGACTTGTCTTAGACTCTGTGTTAGACTCTGTCTCTTTTGTTGTCTCCTGCTTTGTCGACTCCTGTTTTGTTGACTCCTGCTTTGTTGTTACTTCCTTGCTTGTACTCTCTGTCTCAATCTCTGTTGATGATTCATCCTCAGTTGTCCTTGATATTGTTGAATCTGTTTCCGTTGATACATCAATTGAAGACTGCTGTTCACTACTACTTGTATCTTCTTTAGAAGTTACTTCTTTACTTGAACTCTCTGTCTCTTTAGTTGATTCGGTTGTAGAATCTGTTGTATCGTAAATATCCTCAACCGTCGTTCCTATTTCCTCTGTAGAAGCGTAATCTATGAATCCGTCATCCGTATAATATCCAAGTAATTCTACCTTCACTCCATCCTTCGTCTTATTAGAACCACTGTTAAATATTACATTTGTTCCTACTAATTCTTCACCACATTCAAAAGTATATCTTCCACCACTGCAAGACGTCATCTTTGTACCTGGCCAAGCTGCTCCTACAGTTCCCTGTCCGTCATAGAAGTATGCGTATACATCACCATTTCCCCAAGCAGCCGGTTTTTCAAATACAATTGTATTCGGTGTTAAATAGATACCTTGTTCAGCTACAATAACCTCTGTTGCCGCTTTAAATCCGTTAGAAGCTGTCGCCGTTATTATAGCAGTACCCTTTCCAACTGCCTTTACCTTACCCGTAGAATCAACTGTTGCAATCTTGCTGTCACTTGTTGTCCATGTCACAGTTTTATTTGTCGCATTACTAGGTGATATTTTTGCCCCGATAGAGAACTCATCACCTACATAAACAGATTTTCTAAGTGTGTCAACCGATATTCCCGTAACCTTTATTATCGCCGGATTTTCTATTACTTTAACTTTAACCTTTGCTGTAAGACCGCTATATGTCTTGGCAGTAATCTCTGTTTCTCCAACACCTAAAGCAATAATTGTTCCACCGTTAACTGTTGCAACGTTTTCATCTGCTGATGACCATGTAACATTCTTGTATGTAGCATTGTCAGGAGCTACTGTAGCTGTTACTTTATCTGTTTCGCCTTCTTTTAATGTAACTTCACTCTTATCAAGTGTTACTGACTGTTCTTTCACTACGTCAATAGGTACCGGACCAATCTTTGTAGCAGCACCACCATCTGTAAGATAATCACCATTTGTCACTACACGTCCTGGTGCCTTTGTCTTATCCGTATCAAGAACATACACCTTCATATTCGCTTTTCCTGATACCTTTGCACTAAGAGTTCCGTTTGTTACATTCTGAACATCACCTGTTACTGCATCTGTGTATTTTCCATTTGGAATTCCTGTAAATGTTGCATCTCCTGAGATTGCTACAAGTGCAAAACTGTCTGTATTTGCATCTGTATATCTTCTCTTAAATGCCATGTTTCCGTTACAGCCCTCAGTTGAATACTGTCCTTTTCTAAGAGCAGGTACTGCCTGACGGATTCTGTTAAGTCTCATAATATGCTGTGATAGTGTAGAGTCAAGTGTCTCTGCCACTTTTCCATCAACGTTTCCAAACACTGTAAAATCAGAAGATGTTACACTACCTTCAATGTTGTCACCAAAATAAGCTCTACCTGTCTGTGAGAGTGGCAGATTTGGTCCTACATCAATAGACTTTCCTGCTTGGAATTCAATTTCACTGCCATAGTAAATACATGGAATTCCACGGAATGTGAACATAAGGCTTAAATTCTCTGCCCATGCATCTGTACCACCATTGTATCTAAGAGTCTGACATTCATCAGGACCATAGTCATGTGAATCTACATACACAACATTCCATGTTGAGTCATTAAAATACCTGTCTTCGCCAAGTGCTGTGTTGAACGCTCCATTAGCGGTGTTGAAACTCCAGTGCATCTGGAAATCGATAGAATTCATTCCAGATGCTTCTGAAGTATCAGGAGTGTGATATTCATTGCCATTCAAAAAGGCATTGTCACTTGTCGGCTGTACACCTGTGTTATTGTAATACTGATAGTGATCCTGAACTAACTTCTCATTAGATGCTGTATCTGTTGACCATTTTGATGTCCATGACTCGGGATCAGCCCATGTATAGAAACATGTTGAAATCGGAGGACAGTCACGATACCATACATCATGTCCTTTTGTACACACCTCACCAAACATATAGAAGTCTTCCCCACCTGCCTCTCTAAATGCAGGTAAAAATGTTGAGTTAAAAGTAAGTCTTGAAATATGCTTTACTGTGTCTACTCTGAAACCATCAACACCCATATTGATGTATTTCTTATATGCATCTATTAAGTAATTGTATACTGTAGGATTCTCTGTTTCCAAATCAAAACAATCGTCAGCAATGGTCTTATCCTGCGCTGAATAGTTATCCCAATCGCCTCCACCACAGAAGCCATTGTGATGATAAATATTATCAGGATCTCCGCTTCCATTCATAACGACCTGATTTCTCTCTGAGTAAATATCGCTAGTAATCTGAAGTAAATTCTTCTCTCCCCAGTTACAAGTATGATTTAATACAACGTCCTGTATTACTTTGATTCCCTTAGCATGGCACGCATCAATAAGATCCTGGTATGTAATGCCATTTGACTCATATCTTTTATCTACCGCATTAAAATTATATGCGTGATATCCGTGATAATCGTATCCTGAATTATTCTCAACTACCGGTGTAATCCAGATAGCTGTAAAACCAAGTGCCTTAATATAATCAAGTTTATCTATAAGTCCCTTAAAATCACCTCTCCACGATGGATCATCCTCAGGATTCTGAGCTTTTTTATCTTCAGAAGTTCTTGCGTTGTTGCTCTTGTCTCCATCATAGAATCTTGTCGTAATCAAGAAATAAATTGATTCATCTCTAAAATCAGTTCTGGAATTTGCATAGATAACTCCTCTGTCGTTATCTGAGAGAAGCTCTGCAACCGCCGCCTCTGCTGTCACATCTGGCATAATTCCAATTGCAGGTAATGATGATGCAATCATCGCAGTTGCTAAAACTCCGGTTAAGCATCTTTTAGCATTTTTCATTAATAACTTTTTGCTAAACACTTATTAATCCTCCATTTCATACGATATAAATTTTACAATTTTGTTACAATAATACCATTAAAGCAGATTTTTTTAGTAAAAAATACCCCCAAACAGTACATATTTGAGGGTATTTTTGTAAAAACTAACTATTTTTTAATTTTTATTGTTATCTTTTTGCTTATTGCGCCGGCATTCTTAGACGGTTTTGCATATACATAAATATAGTATGTTCCTGCTGTCCTTGGCTTCCAATTCACAGAGGAATTAGTACTGTAATTCTTAATTGTATATGTCTTTTTACTTCCTGATTTTCTGTAAGTAAATTTGTATAAATGCTTTGCAGTATCGCCCGTTATTTTAGCAGAAAGCTTAACTGTCTTTTTAACTTTGTACCTGTATGAAGATTTCTTGGTAATCGTAAGTACTTTCTTTCCCTTAACAACATAGTTCTTTATATCTTTTCTGATTATTTTACCATTAGAATCCTTAGCATACACATATAGATTATATGTTCCTGCACTTTGTGGTTTCCAGTTAAATGTGTTGTTTGAAGAATACTGTTTACTTACAAATTTAACTCCATCTTTTTCTGTTACTACACAATATTTAACTATACCAACATTATTCTTTGTTGAAGCCACTACATTTATAGTGTTTCCAACCTTTGCGCTTCCGCTCTTTACGCTTGTACTAACACTTACAAAAGCGAAGGTTTTTGTTGTCTCTGTCGGTTTTTCTGTCGGTTTCTGTGTTGAATCTGACTCTGTAGGCTTCTCTGTCTGCTTCTCTGTTGAGCTTGACTCCGTCTGCTTCTCTGTTGAGCTTGACTCTGTCTGCTTCTCTGTTGAACTTGACTGTTCAATCGAGCTTGACTCTTCTCTTGAGCTTGACTCTTCTCTTGAGCTTGACTCTTCTCTTGAGCTTGACTCTTCTCTCGAACTTGACTCTTCTCTCGAACTTGACTCTTCTCTCGAACTTGACTCTTCTCTTGAGCTTGACTCTTCTCTCGAACTTGACTCTTCATCCGACGAAGATTCCTCCGAAGTTGAAACCACTGACGAATCAGTAGGATCTGTTGTATGAATCACTCCACCTTTTTCATATACATATTCAACTGAAACACTCTTTGCAAATACTCCTGTCGCATTCTCCGGTGTAGTCTTTAATGTATATCCCGGAAGTTTAGCAGCATATGTTACATAATCTCCTCCTACAAGACCTACTCTTTCAAATTCTTTTAATGTATTCCCTTCTGTGTCCTTATAGGTTACCTTTACGCGTCCCTTTTCTCCAGAATTGAATGGTGTTACAGCGTTCTCAGTCTTATCATATGTTGCGCTGCCCTTCATTTCAATACCCTTCTGACCATCAGGAGTTGATCTCCAACTTCCACTTATAAGAATTATTCTTACTTCTTCTGTCGCTTCAGGTATTGACAATTCCCACTTTGTATCATCTGTAGGATCTGCAGTCATTGTTGTTCCAGGCCATATACCTGCGTATTCTTTTGTCTCTGTAGCTTTATCATACACATATACCTGTGGTGCAGTAGGAAAGTCTGACTTCTTAGCCTTTAAGAGGAATTCATCAGCACTTACTTCTGGCTCTGCACTTCTCTTAAGCGTATACTCTTTTGATAAAACTGTAGTGCCATCCTCAGCCACACCCGTCAGTTTAAGACTTGTAACTTCGTTATACTTTGTAGCCTCACCTATTCTAATTACATCGCCATCTTTATATTCAACTTTTTCAGCTCCGTCAATTGAATAGTAAGACACTTTTGCTTTTGTTGCTCTTAATGTAGCTGTAATAAAATCTTCTGTATATGTCTCATTCTTGTTTGAAAGCTTTGCACTGAGTCCCGGTTTAACTTCACCAGAACCTTCAAGTAAAATAACACCATTTGCATCGCAGGTTACAGATACACTGCCACCACTTACTTCATATTTGTTTCCTGAATATGCGTCTGTTACTGTTTCACCATCTTCGAACAAATCTCCTACAGCTACTTCGAATGTTCCTGACTTTCCAGGGAGGGCACATACGACCTTGTCTTCATCTAGTTCTCCAAGATTATATGTTCTGCTAAATGTATATGGTGAATCTGATAATTTCTCGTGCTGACCGGCACCTACAGCTATGTGGTTATTTCTAAATGTTCCCACTTTCTGCCAGTGTTTCATAACATCATTGCTATCTGTTGCTTTTGTAAAGTCCATATCTGTACGATATCTCTGGTCAAGATAATCATTACCATTTAAGAAATCTTTCCAACCAAGACCTCTGTTATACTCATTACCATAATATATCTGAACACCACCTGGTGCTAACAAAAGTGTAGTACCACACTGTTTGTTATGTTCATCTGTCGCAGACCATACTCCTGCTGTATTGTACTGTCCATCATCATGAGAAGAAATGTAACTTAATACATTATAATTTTCATCTAAATTAATACTCTTTGCATATGAGCTATATGTTTCCTCAATTGTGTTATAATTTCCATTTTTGTCAAACTGGAAGTTAATCATTGAGTCAAATCCACCTTGAGTGAAATATGAAGATTTGCCCTGTCCATGTCCCCAGGCTTCACCTGTCATCCAGAAATCATCTGTCCATTTTGCTCCAGGGGCTGTTGGGTTATTTTGTCTCCATTCTTTAAGAGCCTTAACACATTCCACCTTAAGATCGTTCCACGCATCTAAGTCTACATGTTTTGCAGTATCACATCTGAATCCGTCAATACCATATTCACGTACCCAGTCTGTCAACCACTTAATTGTGTAGTATCTTGGCTGCTTCTTATATCCTGTTTTTGCAAACCAGTCTGACAATTCTTTTGTCTCCTGCTCGTATCTTCCTTCTGCCTTCCACTTTGTGGCAAGAATTGGTGGAAGATCTATCTCACTTGCAGAAGATTCTGTAATCACGTCAGGAAGTCCGCAAAGACTCATATGAGTTTCATCTCCGCCTGCAGCAGTATATCCAGGATAGCTTGCTCTTACAAATCCTGTCCACCATTTCTGTGCCCATACAGATGATTTTCCATCCCAGTAGTATTGGCTTTCAGGTTCTCCACCTACAAGAGCTGTTGACGGACCGTAATAATATTTCTTCCATTCACCTTTAAGTGCAGCATCAAAACCATACTCCTGTGCATCCTTCATTGTAGTATAACCTACATGGTTCATAACGATATCCATAACTACACGGATACCTCTTGAATGACATGCATCTACAAACTTCTTAAAATCTTCTGCAGTACCCATATTGGCATCCATCTGTGTGTAATCGAGAGTCCAGTATCCATGATATGAATAATATGGCCATCCCTTTCCATTATCGGATGTAGCATTGTTACTTTCAACATTTGCTGATGTAAACCCGTGAATCTGCTCATATGGAGCTGTAATCCATATTGCATTTACACCAAGCTTATTAAAATATCCTTCTTCTACTTTCTGTGTAAGACCATTAATGTCTCCACCATGGAAAGTACCAGGATTAGTGTATGTATCAAGACCCTCTATTGCATTTCCTGATTCATCAAGACCTCTTCCATATGAATGGTCATTTGACCTGTCAGAATTTAGGAATCTGTCTGTAAGCACGAAATACACTGTTGCATTATCCCATGAAAATGCTTTTGATTCTAATTCAGATGCAGTCTCCAACGCACTGTTGTACTTCTCATCCAGCATTTCCTGACTTTCTTTTGTAGGTACATAATTTCCGTTCTCATCCATCTCAAGCACAAGAACATTTTCTGCGTCACCACTAACACCTTCTGCTCTGACACTTACCGTAGGTATTGATGTTGTACATGTAAGTGTTAATGCAAGCGCTAATGATGCATATTTTTTTAGTTTCATATCTCTCTCCTTTATTTATTATATGTGCCAAAAGAAGTTGCCATATAAATGACAACTTCTAATTAACTTTTCTGTTACTTAACTCTGTATCTTATTGTTGAAGATACTGTATGTTTCTTGCTATCCTTCACACTAAGCTTAATTAAGTATGTTCCCTTTGAAACAATCTTGTAGGTAACCTTCTTTTTTGTACTGTATTTAGAAACAATCTTTGTCTTTGTTCCCTTTTTAACAGATATCTGGTATTTCTTTGTTCCAACACCACCTGATGCCAATACGTTAATAGTAAGTGTTTTACCTTTCTTAGTAACAGTAAACTTCTTTGCCTGAATCTTCGGAAGCACCTTGTATGATCCAATTGTCTTTGTCGCTTTATTTCCTGCTATATCCATAACAGTAACATAGAACTTATATGTTCCACTCTTCTTAAGCTTTAATGACGCATAATTCTTGTTAGAGAAATCTTTAATAACATATGTTCTATTACCTACTTTGTAAGAGAACTTATAGTATCTTGAATCAACACCACCTGTAGCTGACGCTCTGAGTGTAATAGTATCACCTACAGAAACGCTTCCAGATTTCTTGTTAACAGAAAAACTCTTTACTTTGACTGTGTTAACCGGCTTTTCTGTCGGCTTTTCTGTTGGTTTTTCCGTAGACTCTGTTTCTGTCGGTTTTTCCGTAGACTCTGTTTCTGTCGGTTTTTCCGTAGACTCTGTTTCTGTCGGTTTTTCCGTAGACTCTGTTTCTGTCGGTGTCGGCTTCTCTGTTGGCTTTGTTGAATCAGTTGGTCTTTCTGTATTTTCTGTTGAGCTTGACTGTTCAATTGAGCTTGACTGTTCAATTGAGCTTGACTGTTCAATCGAGCTTGACTGTTCAATTGAGCTTGACTGTTCAATTGAGCTTGACTGTTCAATTGAGCTTGACTGTTCAATTGAGCTTGATATTTCATCTGATGAAGGATTCACTATTGAACTTGATGGAGTTGTTGAATCATCTTCTCCTCCATTACCCTCAATTACAAAATCTTTTTCAGAGCTTGCTGTTTCGCCCTTTGAATCAGTTACAACCACTTTAATCTTATGAGCACCTGCAGTTGGCTTCCATGTATATTCATTGTTTGTCGCTTCAACCTTCTGTCCATCTACATAGTATTCATACTTAGTATAGCTTTCTGAACCACCATATGGTTTTGCACTTAACTTAAGTGTTGCTGTATCA
>JBGVIE010000003.1:0-25548 GCA_045122895.1 Lachnospiraceae bacterium | reverse complement strand
TGAATCTGGGAATCTGACGGTATACCAAGAGGAAGAGCTGCTTAACTATACCAAGAGGGTATTCTTAAAGATAGTTGAGCATAGCATGAATAAAACAAGGTTGGTGAATTATATGAGTGGCGAATTGATTGAAACTGAATCTCATAAGGCTTATACAGAAGGCGAAATGGTTGGCTTCCAGAAGGGCGAACAATCCGGCTTCCAGAAGGGCGAGCAATCCGGCTTCCAGAAGGGCGAACGCAGAAAACTTATAAGTCAAATTCGTGGACTTGAAAACAGTGATATCCCAACGGCTGTTAAATATTTAAAGGTAGATGAAGATTATATTCTTCATATATTGAATCTCATCTCCCATCACCCTGAAATGAATGATGAAGAAATCGCCGAATTACTTTAAGATATTTTGCAAACTCAAAACATTCTTATCATTAACAGGGAGATAAAATTCTTATCTCCCTAAATTCAACAAATCTATTTTTAACATTTCCAAATGAGTTTCGTGAAAATAATCATGAAAACAGCAAAAATGAAGCTGCCGCTTCACGAATTTTCATTCGTTAATGCGACAGCCCCATTTTTTGGTCCTAATCAAGTTGTATAAACCTAGCTACATAGAACATTATATTTTCTTTTTTCGAATTATCCTTAGTAATTCTCTTTTCTTACTTCAAAGAATGCCTGTGGATGGTTACATACAGGACATACCTCAGGTGCTTCAAGCCCCACTACTACATGACCACAGTTGCGGCATTCCCACATAGTAACGCCACTCTTCTTAAACACTTCCATTGCTTCCACATTGTGAAGTAATGCACGATATCTCTCCTCATGCATTTTCTCAATCGCTCCAACTCCTCTGAACTGTGCAGCTAATTCAGTGAAGCCTTCTTCTTCCGCTTCTCTCGCCATTCTTTCATACATATCAGTCCACTCTGCATTCTCACCTTCTGCAGCATGAAGAAGATTTGTAGGAGTATCTCCAAGTTCTCCCAGTGCCTTAAACCAAAGCTTTGCATGTTCCTTTTCATTCTCTGCTGTCTGTAAGAATAATGCAGCTATCTGCTCATATCCAGCCTTCTTAGCTACTGAAGCAAAATAAGTGTATTTGTTTCTTGCCTGTGACTCACCTGCAAATGCTTCCCATAAATTCTTTTCTGTTTTTGTTCCTGCGTACTTATTTGACATATTTGTATCCTCCGTTTTCTTTATTACTTTTTCAAAATCTGATGCCGGATGCTTGCATAATGGACAAATAAAATCATCCGGAAGCTCTTCTCCCACATATTCATATCCACATATTGTACATCTCCAGATAGTCTGTCCGTCCTCTGTCTTTCCAACCTCCTGTGGCTTTGGCTTAATATTATTCATATAGTATTCATATGTCGCCGATAAATCATCAGATAACACCTCCATATCTGTGATTTCTCCTACAAACATAGTGTGTGATCCAAGATCCTCTGTCTTGTCAACCTTGACAGATATATATGCATTCGTACCTTTTGTCACATAATAAATTCCATTCTGGCCTCTGTCACATGCATTAAAATCGACAAACTTGTCCACTTCTCTTCCTGTCTGGAAACCAAAATGTTTAAATAATTCAAAGTCTGCCTTCTGGCTGATTACAGACACTGTAAAGGAGCCTGTTCTCATAATCATATCATGAGTATAATTAGCCTTGCTAACACAGATACTCATCTGATTAGGTGCAGAAGCTGCCTGAATCGCAGTGTTGATAATACATCCATTATCCTTCTCACCTTCTTTTGCTGTTAGGACAAATAGTCCATAGCTTAACTTGTGCATTGCTTTTGTATTCATATAACCACTTCCCCTTTCTCTTATAGGATATACAATGTATTAATATTTTATACCATACAAATATTATTGTCAATCAACGCAAATATTTAGTAATCCAAATCATATCTATTGTAATTTTTGTGAATATTTCCAGTACATTCCATACTTGGTCTGTCTTTAAAGCATATACTCCCTGCTCTTACTTTGTTGTAATAGAAATTGATGCTGTATCTGTCAGCACACAGAAAAGCTATTCCTCTATTATTAATTATATGCCCATCCACATCACAGGTCTTTGTATATACCTCGTTGCCAAAGAAATTGGTGTGCATAAAATTATTATACCCTCCTGAAGCATACTCACCCTTGTCCATCACATTGTTAGATACAACACTGTGACGCATCGCAAGCCATCCATCCTCAAAGTCACCGAGTCTTGCATCCGCCGGTTTCTCTCCGTTTGCCGGTACATAATTATTATGAATAAATAATCCATCTGTTTCACCTACTACAGAGAAAAGTCCTGTAGCACTGTGATAAAGATTTGTATTTTTTATTTCACAATCCTTCGCCGCACCACAGTCATACATTTTCATCCAGGCTGAAGTTGTAGGACTTCCTGTCTGTGATTTTGGCAGACTCCTTTGATTAAAAGAAATCTTGTAATATACTGCATCTTTAGGAATACTGTAATAATCTCCTACTCCCTGCCACGTATCAGCTTTGATAAGCTTCTTTTTGCTGTTGTACCAGTATATATCATACATACATGCAGTTGCATTGCTCCAGTACCAATATCTTCCATAATGATTTTCCTTCTGTCCTGCCGCCATAAAATAGCCGTCCCTTTTTATCTTTGAAGGAATCTTTATAAGTCTTTTAGTACTGATCCAATAAGAATTTTTCACCAGTTTTCCTTTACTGTTAAGGCGTCCTTTTACCATATCGCAATATCTGATAATACCATCCTTGCCTTCCACATCTGATGAAGTTCCATCGGCTGTTATAAAATATCCTGCTGCATAATTTGCCCTTCTTATCTGAACAGAGCAATTATATGCCTTACGTCCAAACTGGGCAAAACGATACTCTTCAATATATTTATCCTCATTTACCGAGCCCTTCGCTTTGTACTCCTCGTACCTCTCTCCATAATACTTGTCGATTATAAGATGCGAATTTTCACATCTGTTTTTATAATCATTGTATGGCACACCAAATTCAAAAATATGAAATTCACACTTCGTCGCATCTGATGCACTGACATTATTCGGAAGATTCTTAGGATACATCATATGAAGCTGTGAGCCTTTTGGAAATACTATCGTCATATTGCTTGGAACATAATAGTGAAGCCCTGTAGTATACGCGCTTGCGTAAAATTTCATCTTAGGGAAAACAACATAATTGTAACCTTTCTTTTTAGCATATGTTATCGCACCAAAAATAGCTTTTAAAGTACCTTCATAATTCTTCTCTGAAAATCTGTATCCGTCACTGGTTCTAAAATTCGTCGGAACATTATATACTTTTTTCTTTACAACAGGAGGCTTTTTTACCTGAATTGTAAAAGAATCACTAATCTTTGTTCCACGCAGTGTTGCAGTAATTTTAGCTTTTCCGGCTTTTTTTGCAATAATTAATCCGTCTATTACCGTCACCACACTCTTATCGCTTGATGACCATACTATATCGTAATCACTGTTTGAACCGGACGTACTCTTCATTGGATACGGAAAAGCTGTAAGTGGATATTCTTTTCCCACATAAATTGTCTTTCTTTTATTTGTAATATGAACTGATTTATATCCTTTGTTAGAAACCCTTTTGTCAGGAATTGCTTTGTAATTTGCTATTCCGATAACCTTTGTTTTGCCCTTTGAATCCTTTATCGTATAGACTCCCGCTTTTTTATTTGAAAAATCCTGCTGCACAAGAGTTCCTGAAGCATTAGTTTTCCAGGCTATACTACAGCCTAGGTCCACAATTCCGTCTGTTCCTGTTGCTTTTTGTGATACAGTAGAGGCTATGCCTGTTCTCTTATAATCTGCCTTAAGCTGTTTTGCATTTCGAACTCCTGAATAAATCTTTAACTCTTTTATTTTGTGATTCGAAGTGACAACCATCTCGTGAAGAGCATACCTGTAATACTTATACGCATCACTTTTTGTCTCAAGCTTAACATTTGTGGCAGTTCCATTTATTCTGGTATAACTTTTTTTGTTAGTATAATCCGTAGCTACAGCTACAAACACATCGCCCTTTGGCAGCTTTTCATACACGTACATTCCATCTTTTCGCAAAAAATTTGAATCGACAGTTATGTAATGGCTCTGATACGGATCAACTGCTGCACGTTCAAACTTCAGGTTATAAACTCCATTGTTAAATTGAAGATTAAAGGACGCATTTGCTGCCGGTTCTATCCAGGATGGAATATATGTATTAAAGACCGGATAATCACCACTAAGCTTCTTCTCGTCATAATCAATAACAGCCTCAATTGTCTCATCCCAGTTATCACTTAAAGCTATTCTTGTAGTATTATCACCGACAAAATATTTAGAATTTTTGGAACACACCTTAAGTCCCTTCACCGTCTTTCCCGTCACAGTGTCTACTACTTTTCCTTTAACCACCTTGTAGTCATGAATTAGGTTTTTCTTTGAATCATCCTTTGTAGTACCCATCTTGTCAAGAGGCACTCCATCATAACTATTGTCGTGGAAAGTTCCTACAGAATTAATAGACTTTGTTGTAGCCCCTTCCACAGATATCGTGTCGCATGCAGTGCCAAAACATGTAATAAGCGTCATACACACCGCAGGAATTAACATAATTTTTGCAAATACTCTTTTCATAACTAACCTCCTATGTCGGAGCAAATTATTTTGCGGAGACACCGCGAAGAGAAATTCGCGCAGGCGATTTCTCTTCTGCGATCAGGGCTAATTGAGGCTCCGTCTCAATTAGCTGTATGCAAAATCGGCGCATCAGCGCGATTTTTCATACTGTCTCCATTACTTTCTACGCATTAATATCCTTCCTGTTATAATATATAAAAGCGAATATTATCATAAGTACCATCACGCAAAGTCCTATCATTACTTTCTCCATATCTAAAGCCACCTCTGTAATAATATCTGCCGGTTCTGTGTACCCAAACGGAGTTACGAACTTTAAGAACTTAACCTTATCTGATATATTCGCTACTATGTTTAACACATAACTAAAAGTAGCAATCCCGATGCCTATTCCGATATTTCCTCTCTTTAAACACGCTGATATTCCAAAACAGATTGCAGCCACTTCACATTGCATAATAAAGAAAGCCAGATGAAATAACACAAAAGTCTTTAAATCAACATTCTCTCCAATTGCCACAAAAGCTATATAGGAGCTTGTCGCACAAATGATGTTCAAAAACAAAATCTGAAGAAGCATCGAAATAAGTTTCTCCAATACAATTCTTGTTCTGCTAATAGGATGTGTCAATAAAAACGCTTTTGCATAAGAGGATCAAGACCGCTTGTGGGTTCATCAAGTATATAAAGCTTTGGCTTATGCTGGAATGCACACACAATACCAACCTTTTTCTTGTTGCCAAGAGACAGCTCATCAACTCTTTTATTCACATCAAGTTCAAATAATTCACAGAGACGTTTCGCTTCCTCATCACAATCAACCTTGTATAATTCTGCTGACATCTTAATTATGTCCTTCACACGCATACCTGCGTAAAAATTCATCTCCCCGGGCATATAACCAATCAGAGATAAGATTTGCTCCTTATATTTCACAATGTCATATCCTAAAATCTCACCCTTACCGCTATCTGCTTTAATTAAACCTAAAAGTGTCCTAATCGTTGTGCTTTTTCCTGCACCGTTTGGACCTATGAAGCCAAATATCTCTCCTTCTTTTACCGACAAATCAAGGTCAATAATTCCTCTTGCCCTGCCATAGCTTTTATTTAGTCCCTTTGCAACTATTGCATCCATAAACTTCCTCCTACTTGTATGACAACTCCTGTGCCTTTGCCGTAACAGTCTTTCCCTCATCTATTGACTTAGTGATGAATGTATTACCTCCAACTACAACACCATCACCAATAACTGTGTCGCCTCCCAGAATAGATGCCCCGGAATAAATAGTTACATTGTTTCCAATTGTGGGGTGTCTCTTCTTACCCTTAAGCTGCTGCCCGCCTCTTGTAGATATACCACCAAGAGTAACGCCCTGGTAAATCTTGACGTGTTCCCCTATAATCGTAGTCTCACCGATTACAATTCCGGTTCCGTGGTCAATAAAGAAATACTTTCCGATTGTTGCCCCCGGGTGAATATCTATTCCTGTTATGCTGTGTGCATGCTCAGTCATAATTCTTGGAATCATCGGTATTCTTAGCTTGTGAAGCTCGTGCGCTATACGATAAATCGATATGGCATACAATCCCGGATATGACAGTATTATCTCATCTTTGCTGCTCGCTGCAGGATCTCCTTCATATGCTGCTTCCACATCTGTTTCAAGCACAGCTCTTATTTCAGGGATTTTTTCCATAAATTTCATTGATAATTCCTTTGCCATATCATCAAGTTCTGCTTCACTCATATCGGGATAGACCTCACAATACTTAAGAACTATGGCTATCTGTTTATTAAGATGAAAAATTACATCTTCTATCGTTGCAGACATATTATTCTTTAAGCTGTAAATCTTATATACTTTGTCACTGTAATACCCCGGGTAAAGTATCTTCATAAGCTTATTTATAACATTGGCTATCGCTTCCTTGTCCGGCTGATTATATATATCAATTTTGTTTATTGTTCTTTCGCCTTCATAGTCATCCAAAATCAAATTAACTATATCATCAATTCTCACTTTCTCATCCTCCAGATTTTTCCCTTATCATATCACATATAATAAAATTGTACTATACTCTATGATATTTGTTTCTTGAAAAACTTAACTGTAAACCTTGTTCCAATCCCGCTTACTGATAAAACATCCACCACGCCATTATGTGCATCAATAATCCATTTTGCTATGGACAGTCCAAGTCCGCTGCCGCCATTCTCTCCATTTCTGGCTTCGTCAGACCTGTAAAATCTTTCAAAAATATGATTTACCTCATTCTCCTTCATGCCTATTCCTTCATCCTGAATCACATACGATACACTCTCTTCGTCCTCTTGTACCTTAATCTGTATTACGTCTCCTTCTTTTGAATACTTCGCCGCATTCTGTACAAAAATTCTTGCAGACTGTTTTATCATAGCCACATCTCCAACTAACCGGTATTCTCCATTTTCATTACCGGAGAATTTATAGGTATGCTTTTCATCTATCATAAGTGACTCCTCAAACACTTCATTCATGACCTGATACAGATTCATATCTGCTTTGTTAAGTGTATTTCTGCCACTATCACCTCTTGCAAGAAAAAGTAACTGTTCTACCAGCTCCTTCATATGCTCTGATTCATGCTTTAATGCTTCTATTGATTCCTCAAGAACACTCTCATCCTCCTTTCCCCATCTGTCAAGCATATTTACATATCCCTGAATTACCGCTATTGGTGTTCTAAGTTCATGAGAGGCATCACTTACAAATCTTGACTGTTGTTTTTGACTCTCCCGCATATGGTTGAGCATGTTATTGATTGCAACTTCTATACTCTTTAAATCTTTATCGCCTGTTGATATCTTTGAGCCTGGTAATTCAGGTGAAAAATTCTCAATTGCACTTTCAAGATTCTTAAACTTTGTATTTGGATCAAAGGAATACCTGCTTATCTGCTCTGCCTTCTGTGCAAGCTCATTAAGCGGTCTCATAGTTCTTCTGATTCTTCTCGCGCCAAATAAAGCTACGATAAGGGATATAATTTGAAATAAGATAATTAATGAAAATCCCCTCAGTGCAATTTTTATCATAGCTTCTACTTCTTCATTATCAAAATTAACAAATACGGCTATGCCTGTAAGTATCATAAGTATGTCAATTGCAAGATATGACGCGAACTTGTCATACCAGTAATAGGAATTAATTTTCCTCGCAATTGAGCTCATTTTCTTATTTCCATTCATATTGATTACCTGTTAATCTTCCTTTATTGAATATCCAACGCCTCTTATTGTGCTTATAAGTTTTATACCATATTTATCATCTATTTTAGTTCGTATGTACCGTACATATACGTCGATTACATTAGTCTCCCCAATATAATCATATCCGCATACTTCGTTAATCAATTTTTCTCTGTTAAGCACAATATTTTTATTCGTCATAAGTGTGTGAAGCAACACGAATTCTCTATTTGTAAGCTCCACAATCTCTCCGTTTACTGTTACCTCATGCCTGTCTGTATCAAGACATACACCCTTTATCTCAATTTTGTTGGTTATAGTCTCCGTCTTTGTTCTTTTCTTAAGAGCAACTCGAATCCTTGCCAGCAATTCCTCAATTGCAAATGGCTTTGTAAGGTAATCGTCTGCTCCCGCATCAAGACCTGCAACTTTATCCATAACTGCATCTCTTGCCGTCAACAGAATAATTGGTACATCACTTTCTTTTCTAACACGTCTAAGCACCTCAATCCCATTAAGCATCGGCAACATAACATCCAGTACTATTAACGAAAAATCCCCTGACAATATTTTCTCAAGACCGTCTCGCCCGTCAAAGCTTTTGTCTACCTCATAACCTTCATGCTTTAGTTCCAACTCAATAAATCTGGCTATTTTCGTCTCATCTTCCACAATAAGTATTTTATCTGCCATAAACTCATTTCCTTCTTTCTTATACAACAATAAGGAGGAATCGCTTCCCCCTTAAATGTTATTATTTATTCTTGATGTCATCTTTAATGTTTTCACAGGTCTGTGATGCTTTTTCGCACATACCATTTAAATCAATTTCTGTTTTCTCAACACCGATGAATCTGTACTTGCAATCAAAGAACAATCCGATTATCAAAAGTGGTAATGTAACCCAGAATGCAAGTACTAAACATACCACTAATACTATTACAGGAACCGAGATGATCCTGTTATTGTATCTGGTTACTTCAAAAGTGGTTTCGCATCCCTTTTTAACTACTTTTCCACACCAGGCTAAAAAACTGTTAAGAATATCCCCTGCTGTCTTTGAATTAGTCTCATATTCTCTTTGTGCTGACTTAAATTCTTCTGATGTGTTTGCACCTGTGGAGTATGTTGCACTTTTGTTTTCTTTAATCTTTCCAAGTCTTTCAAGATATACGATAGCCTCCAAAGTATCGTATTCGCTTGCCTCCAGTGCCTGCTTTGCTTCCTCGTAAGTAACTCCTGTTTTCTCTCTGATTAATTCAATTTTTTCTAAATTTTCCATATCTGTCATCCTTTCTAAAATTAATCTTTGTTGTATCTGATGACTGTATAATACAGCCTCCAAATTAAACTGAAATATAACAAAGATTAAAATTAGATTAATTCATTAAAAAATCTATATGCTCATAATATTGCTTTAGCATATTCTTTAGTCTATCCTTTTTATCCTGTGGATAATCCTTTGGAATCCTCGTCTCATCTGTATTGTCTCTTAAATCTGCAAGTTTTACTTCTCTTGCAATCTCATTGGCTTTTATTCTTGCATAATATTCATCAATATCATACCCTTTTTCCTTCGTAACACATCTCAGGGCCTCAAGCAAATATTCATCAAATCCAAGGTTTCTAAGTGTTTCAGAAGTAATATCAGTATCTTCAACTACATCATGAAGCCATCCGACAATTTTTCCTTCTATTGTTCCGCAATAAGATGCAACTCTTCTCGGATGATTGATGTAGGCCTCTCCCACTTTATCCACTTGTCCTTCATGAGCTACTGTAGCAACTGCTTTTGCCAGCTCAAGTAATGCTTCTAAATGACTCATACTCTGTAACTTCCTATATTCTATATTCTGTATTATTTACTTCTCAAGCACTGCTCTTGCTTCTTCATATCTGCCGGCCTTTAACAGTGCATTAATCCTGATTTCTTTCTCTTTCCTGATTCTCTCCTGTTCAAATATATCACTCTCAAAATATTTCTTGTATATACTTCGTCTGTAGCTTCTTCCACTCATCTCCCTGAGTGTTCCATTCTCCAATATCAGAATCCTCTGTGCTATATTTGCTATTGTATAAAAATCATGTGATACCATTATCACGGTACCCCTGTACTCATCCAGTGCTTTTTCAAGTGCTATCTGAGCATAGGTATCGAGATGACTTGTAGGCTCATCTAAGAAAATCACATCAGCTTTTGCCTGTGCTATCGCTTTAAGTCTCTTTATATTTCTCTCGCCACCGGACAGCTTTTGCTTATCCCTCTCATCATAAATCTGATCAAACATCCGGACAGATATGTCATCTCTTTGCTTCATCATATTATACATATCGCGAATCAGACTTGTCTTTCCTGTTCCGTTCGCACCTACAATCGCAACCTTTTCCCCTGCTTTTATTGTAAATGACACATCACTAAGAAGCACCTTGTCATACTCTAATGAATATCCGGTTACCTCTATAATATTTTCATCATCTCTGGTCTCATCTGTCTGCTGAAAACTGAAATCATAATTATGTTCTTCAATAAACGGATTCTTTGCTTTTCTGGCTTCTAATCTTTCCAGATAACTTACTCTTGCCTTAAGCTGCCTTCCTTTTCCTGCACTGTCGACTCTTGTGGCATCTTTTCGCATCTTATCTACTACTTTTTTCTGAACTTCTATAAAAGCCTCATCCTTTGTTGCCTGTTCCTTCATATTTATCTTTGTCTCAAGCATCGCCTGATTATATTCAGCAAATGTTCCCGGGAACTCCTGTAATTCTTCATTCTCTAAATGAAGAATCTTGTTAAAGCACTGACTGAGCAATAATCTGCTATGCGTGATAACAAGAATCGTTCCTTCATATCCATTTATCAGCTTTGACAGACCCAGAGTATTCTCAAAATCTAAAAATGCATCCGGCTCATCCATTATTAACAGTTGCGGTTTTAAAAGCATATTCCTGATTATAGATAAAAGCTTAAACTCACCACCGCTTATCTTATCCAGTGTATTATTCTCAATTTCAGCTATTCGTGCTGTCGCTAATTGCTTTCTGATATTCGTATCATAATTGTATGCATCTATGGCTTCCATCTCATCCAGGCAATTCTGATACCTCTCATACACTTCGTCCATATTATCAGCATTTTCCATCTGGGCACAAATCATATCCGACTTCTTTTGAAGTTCTACAAATGGCTCTGCCAAAAATTCATATACTGTTTTCTCTGTACATTCATGATTTACAAACTGACTTACAAATCCTATTCTTACTGCGTCGTCTTTTATAATCCTGCCGTCATACAAGTAATCATCAGTTCTAACAATCATATCCACAAGCGTACTCTTCCCTGTACCATTGCTTCCTATGAGGGCCACATGCTCTCTCTCTTCTATTTGAAAACATATCTGATTATACAGATTCTTGTCTGGAAATCCAAACGATACTTCTTCGAATTTTATCATGTCATTCCTTTCTAAACTAAACACTTTACAAATTACTCTTTTTATACCTTCATTAATCCTTTATAATATTCCTGTAATCTCTTCTATTGCTTCTTCTATTTTTTCCATATCTATATCGGAATAATTCATAATAAACAAATGCTCCTGTTTCCTGGCAGGTGCCAGGTAATACTCTGAAAGTGCCCTTATTTGTATACCCTTTTCCTTTAACATATCCGTAATCTCATTATCTGGTTTGTCAGTCTTTAACCGTAGTAGAAAATGAAGTCCCGAGTCATTCTCAATGATTTCACACACTTCATTTAGTTTGCTGTTTTCAATATTTGTAATCAGCCTCTTTCTTTGTTTGCTATAATACAAACGCATTCGGTTTATGTGTTTTTCAAAAAATCCCTGATTAATGAATTCTGACAAAGTATACTGCTCAAAATTTGATACCGTACATGAATAGAACGATAATTCCTTATAAAATCTGTTTATAAGATGAGGCGGAAGTATCATATAACTAATACGAATAGTCGGTGTTAATGACTTTGAAAATGTGTTCATATACACTACCTTTTCTGCTCTGTCTATGCTAAACATAGGTGGAATAGGCTTTCCACTCGGTCTGAATTCGCTGTCATAATCATCCTCTATTACATATCTTCCATCACTTTCATTTGCCCAACTAAGCACTTCATATCTTCTATTAGCCGGCATTGATATGCCTGTTGGAAAATGATGTGTCGGACTGATATGTGCAACATCTGCATTTGCCCGTCTAAGACTTTCAACCGAAATTCCTTTTTCATCCATATTTGCAAAATAGCATTTTATATTATGTTTTTCATAGATTTGAACAAGCTTCTTATATCCCGGGTTTTCTGTACAATAATTCTTGTCACTTCCAAGAAGCTGAATCAAAAGTCCATACAGGTACTCTGTACCTGCTCCTATTACAATTTGATTCGGATCAACGCTCATACCCCTAAAAGATTTAAGATGTTTTGCTATTGCACTTCTAAGCTCATACGCACCACCCGTCGGAGTTACCTCCATAAGTTCATTACTCCTTGATGCTATCGTCTCCCTACACAGCTTTGCCCACACCGAAAAAGGAAAATATTCCGGATTTGTTTTATTGCTTGATAAATCAATTCTGTATGACTCTTTTTGTTTTGGAATCCGTATGTCGAATTTAACACTCTCAACATTAGTTTTCACAACCATATTTTCGATATCTGCAACATAATACCCCTTTTTGGGTATTGTATAAACGTATCCTTCACTGATAAGCTGCTCATATGCATTTTGAATGGTGATTGTACTAACCCCATTATTCTTGGCAAATGTTCTTTTTGAAGGAAGTTTTTCTCCCTGTTTTAAGTTGCCACACAGAATATCATTTTTTATGCATTTGTACACATACTCATAAAGTGGTACATCCCTATTTTCATAATTATAAGTTAACATTTTCCACCTGCTTTAGCTCTTTATATTAGCAAAAAAAAATATATATATATACTACCAAAAAACAGCTTTAAATACAACAAAAAAGATGCACACCAAAAGGCATGCATCCTCTATCCGGCTACTGTCTTATCAGACTGCCGCTTTCTGTTTTTTATCCCTCATTACTATTTTGAGTAAAATAGGAGTAATAAGAGTTGTCACAATTACGACAAATACAATTGGCGCAAATAATTTATCCTCAAGCATACCATACTGATAACCCTTTTGGGCTACAATCAGGGCAACCTCTCCACGTGAAATCATTCCCGTACCAATCTGAATCGAATCTCTCAACGAAAATCCGCAAATCTTTGCACCGATACCACAACCAACAACCTTTGAGAGTATTGCACCTATAAGCAACACAATTGAGAACACAATAATGTCAGTAGTCATACCTGATAACGTTGTCTTAAGGCCAATACTTGCAAAGAATATCGGACTGAAGAAAAGGTACGATACAATCTCTGTCTTTCTATTTACGTAAGGCTGCAATTTAAGATTACAAAGAATCAGACCTGCAAAATATGCACCTGTGATATCTGCTATTCCAAAATATGTTTCTGACACATACGCCATTACCAGACAGAACACGAAAGACATAATTGCAATTGTTCTTCTTTTGTCAAAAAACTCTATGTATTTTCTAAATTTGTAAATTACGAAGAATACTACACATACAAATACGAAGTATAACAATATTTTAAGCAGTACGTTTACAATGGATACGCTTGTATCCTGCAGGCTTGTTACAACCGTAAGAATAATGATACCAAGTATGTCGTCGATAACTGCTGCACCAAGAATAATTGTTCCGACTTTTCCATTAAGCCTTCCCATTTCCCTGAGTGTTTCAACAGTAATACTAACTGATGTTGCTGAAAGTACAATACCGATAAAGATTGCCTTTAACAATTCCTTCTGATTGTCCAGTGACGGGCTAAACAAAGCAACATATGCTCCGAAACCTGCCAAAACAGGAACTATAACACCGATTGCAGCTACGACAATCGCTGATAAACTATTTTTCTTAAGCTCATGTAAATCCGTTTCAAGACCTGCCGAGAACATCAGAAAAATAACACCTATTTCTGCTACGTATGTCAATAACAATCCTGTATCACCGTTGAGTGATATCAAATCGAACGCCGAAGGTCCCAGCAAGATACCTGCTAACAATGCACCTACTACCTGTGGCATATTAAGCTTTCTCGAAAATACACCCAACACCTTAGTTGAAAATAGAATTATTGCTATATACAGCAAGTATGAGTAATCTGCTTCCATTACAATTTTCCTCCTTATGATAAATGGCTCTAACGCCAACGCTTATCATAAGCAGGTTTTATAAAAAAAGTGTTATTTAAATTTAAACAAAGTTTAAACTATCCGGTTGTAAACCTGTATCCAACACTCCATACAGTTAATAAGTATTTAGGATTTGCAGGATCCTTTTCTATTTTTTGTCTGATTCTATTTACATGAACAGATACAGTTGTCGTATCTCCTTCTGCATCCATCCCCCAGATATTTTCATATAAATCTTCTTTTGTAAACACAATATCCCGGTTCTTAATGAAGAAAGTAAGAAGCTCATATTCTTTATTCTTAAGATATATCTCTGTGTCATTTAGTGTAACCTTGCGTTTCTTCTCATTGAGCACAAAGGGTCCGCATTTTATCTTCTTATCTGAATCTTTAGTCTTATACCTGCATCTTTCATACATTGCTATGTTGGCACGTACTCTGGCAACAAGCACGCTTGGATCAAATGGTTTTGTTATATAGTCATCAGCTCCAAGACCAAGACCTAATATCTGGTCAGCACTTTCAGTCCTTGATGACACTATAATTATAGGTATATTCAGTTTTTGCCTTAATTTTTTGCATATAGAAAAACCATTTATCCCCGGGAGCATTATCCCAAGAAGGATTAATGCGTACTCCTCTGTCTCTGCTTTTTTCATTCCTTCAAAGCCTTCATTGCATATATCTACAGTATATCCATATATTTCAAGGTAGTCCCTTTCCAGATTTGATATTTTTTCATCAACTTCTATTATCAGTATTTTTGACATACATATTTCCTCGTTTTCTTCATTGCTCTGTGACTATTTTACCCTGTTTGGTATGTACATTCAAGAATAGAAGATAAAACACTTTTTATTCTGATAGGCTTTGCGATATGCTTATTCATTCCGGCATCCATACACTCTTTGACATCTTCTTCAAAAGCATTAACAGTCATTGCTATTATCGGAATCGTCTTAGCGTCATTTCTTTTAAGATTTCTGATGACCTTTGTCGCCTCAATTCCATCCATAACCGGCATCTGAATATCCATAATGATTACATCGAATTCTCCATCTGACGACTGTTTAAACAAATCAACTGCTACCATTCCATTCTCTGCGCGTACCAGATTAGTCTCATATACCCTGAATAATTCAGTTGCAATCCTATAATTAAACTCATTATCTTCTGCAAGTAAAATCTTCATATTCTTAAGTTTTGAATAATCCGGTTCAATTTCTATAGTATTATCTTCCCGGATTTTGTTATCTACTTCAAACGGAATACTTACAACAAATTCTGTTCCCTTTCCTATTTCACTTTGAACTTCAATACTTCCATTCATCAAATCCGTAAGCTGTTTTACAATTGCAAGCCCAAGCCCTGAACCCTCAATTTTATTAATTCGCGTGTCAATCGCTCTTGTAAAAGCATCATACATATTTTCCATGAATTCTTTTGACATACCTATACCATTGTCTTTGACACGCATCTTTAATAACACCTGATTTTCTATCTGTGTCTCTTCTTCTGAAATCTCTAAAAGCACGTTTCCACCTTTTTTAGTATATTTTACTGAATTTGATAACAGATTTATCAATATTTGATTTATTCTAAGTGCGTCAGTTTTAATATACTGGTGTGATATATTTTTTTCAATATATTGATACTGAACATCCTTCTTTTTTGCCAGACTGTTTATATACACATTAATACTATCTGTAATTTTACTTATTTTTTCTGTTTTTAAGCATATTACAAGCTTTCCTGATTCAATCGCAGATATATCAAGTATATCATTTATCAAAGTCTGCAAATGCTTTCCTGCAAGTTCAATATTGTCTAGAGCTTCATAAACCTTTTCCCTATTTCCTTTGCTCATTCTCGCAATTTCTGCCATACCCACAATAATATTAAGAGGAGTCCTTATATCATGGGACATCCTTGATAAAAATGATTTAACTTCGGTATTCATATTTCTCTGCTCATCGAGAGACTTCTCCAGATGTTTGACTCTCTCCTCATCTATTTTCTGGTTAAGTAAAAGAACATCTGTTACTTTTCCATTCTCATCGCTTCCAAGCTTTATTATGAACACACGCAGAAATCCCTGTTTTTTACTTTCGTATTCATAGGTTGCATAGTTCAGATAGCTGAGTCGTTCATCAATAGTGTCAAAATCAAGGAATTCTTTTATTCCACCCTGATATGGCTCTTTTACGAAATTATCACAAAGCTCCTCTATCATTTCTGATGCTTTACTTTTCTTCAATGCATTTTTGTATTCTTCATCTGTTTCCATAAGAACACAGTAGCTGTCTTCAGGAATATTCAAATGACAAATCATATAATAGGTGCTTGCCATTGCATCTATAATCTTTTCTTTGACAGCTTTATCCTGTTCATTCTTTTTGTTTTTTCTAAATAACAAAAAGAGAAAAACAACAAGTGCCATCATTACAAGTGCATACACTACACTAATCATTATAGTATCTTTTATTATGGACATAATTGGTATTGTAATTATACCTCGCCATCCTTCATCTGATACATAGGTATATACAAAAGCCATCCGGCCTTTTTCATCCCTCTGAATCATTTTATCACCATCAGATTCAATTAGTCTGTTTACACATTCAATTGTATCATCCGTGTGACTTGTATTTGAAGTATACAAAAGTCTCCCGGTTGCATCTGTAAGATAATATACCTCACCTGGCATAAACTCCCAGTTTTCATGGTCTTCTGCAAGGTCGATAGGATAAATATCTATGGCAAGTCCTACTCCCGTTTCCTTATCTACGGCTTCTATTGTGTTAATTATGTCATTGTTTATTTCATCCCGGTAAACAGGTGTTATAATTACTTTTCCGTCAGCCTTAATTCCCTGTTTATACCAATCATGGGCTTTGTAGTCATACTCTTCTATTCCGTCAAATTCATTATTTGAATACAATTTTCCCTTGTAGCATCCGTAATAATTGAATTCTCTGATTCCCTGTGCTTCTATATTAGTCATAAAAAAACGGTCAATAAAAGCCTTAGCTTCTTCACCTGTTACATCTTTTTTATATAACTCCCGCAAGTAGGGCATTCCCACATTTATCATATCAATGTATACATTAATATTTTCTCCCTCTGCCATCAGATACTGCTTTGCCATCTCCCTGCCAAGCTTATTAGCCGATGTAACTGTAGCAATCACAAAGCCCCAAAGACCAAATACTGATACTATAATTATTCCTATAAAAATTTTGGCAAGTTTCCTGCTCATCGCCTTATCTTCCATATTTCTCTCCCCATTTCACAAAAAGAGTCGCAGAACTTATGTCCGCGACTCTGCAATATCTTATCAATTACTATACATTTAATAAATCACTAAATACTTTAAGTGCCCCATCAGTTTCATGAGCAAGTACTTTTTTAGCCAACACTTTACCAAGCTGTACACCTTCCTGGTCAAAGCTGTTTACATTCCATAAGAATCCCTGATACATAACTTTATTCTCAAAGTGAGCAAGCAATGCTCCAAGTGTCTTAGGTGTAACCTTATCACCAATAATGATACTTGATGGACGTCCACCCTCAAAACTCTTATTACGGTCATCATCTGACTTACCACATGCAAAAGCAACTATCTGGGCAGCCACATTAGCGCAGAGCTTCTGCTGGCTTGTACTATCCTGAATCACAACATCTGTATCCATCTGATTGTTCTTGAAACCTACAAACTGAAGTGGAACTATATCTGTTCCCTGATGAAGTAACTGATAGAATGAATGCTGTCCGTTTGTTCCCGGTTCACCAAAGATTATAGGACCTGTCACATAGTTAATCTCTCCACCAAATCTGTTTACTGACTTACCGTTTGATTCCATATCAAGCTGCTGAAGGTGAGCAGGAAAACGGCTGAGTGCCTGTGAATATGGTAAAACTGCTGTAGCAGGATAACCAAGCACATTTCTCTCATATACACCAATTAATGCATCTAACATTGCTGCATTCTTTAATACATCAGGATTGGCTGAAAGCTTATCCTCCTGTGCTGCACCATCAAGGAAATCTGCAAATACTTCCGGACCGAATGCCAATGATAACACTGCACCACCAACTGCCGATGTAGAAGAGAATCTTCCTCCGATATAATCATCCATAAAGAATGCTGCCAAATAATCATCACTCTTAGCAAGTGGTGATGTCTCACTTGTAACTGCAATCATATGCTTAGAAGTATCTAACCCTGCATTCTTAAGAGCATCCTTAACAAAAGCTTCATTTGTCAATGTCTCAAGAGTTGTTCCTGACTTAGATACAAGTACAAAAATTGATTTTGATACATCTACAGAATTAAGTACTGCTGCCGCATCATCCGGGTCAACATTAGAGATGAACTTAGCTTCCATCTTGAATAAGCCATTCTTCTTTGCCCAGTTCTCAAGTGCCAAATACATAGCACGAGGACCTAAATCGCTACCACCGATACCAATCTGAACTACTGTTGTGAACTTTTCTCCTGCTGCATTTGTGATTTCTCCAGAATGAACCTTCTTCGCAAAATCAGCAATCTTTTCCTGCTGTTCTACATAGAATGTACGCTTATCAACACCATCAGCATTAACGGCATTTCCTAACTGTCCACGTGTCATATGATGAAGAACAAGTCTCTTTTCACCTGTGTTAATAACTTCACCGTTATAAAGAGCTTCAAACTTCTTTGCAAGTTCTGCTTCATCTGCAAGCTTAACAAGTGCCTCAAGAACTGTGTCATCAACTTCCTTAGCTGCATAGTTGTACTGCATACCATCAGCCATAGGGATGCTGTATTTCTTAACACGCTCTGCACCGTTTTCACCAGACATTGCTTCTGCAAGATTTACTCTTGCAACCTTTTCAAGTTCTGCATATGACTTTAAAGTATCTAAATTGTTCCAGGTAACCATCAAAGTTCCTCCTTGTATATATATAAATTTTATTTGTGACCAACAATTCGTAATTATACCAAGTTTTCTTTTGTAATTCAAGTATATGTTTCAGCCAAAGCTTCTACGTTATTCTTTCGGTCACATATTAGTATATATTATACCGTTTTACATATATATTACATAGAGTAATTGTTGATTATTTAGCATAAAAAGTATATATTAAAAAGCGAGGTGAAAATATGAATGACAAATTAACAGAATCAGATATTGAGAAAATGAAACAGGAAATAGAACACAGAAAACTGGTGGTTCGAAAAGAAGCCTTAGAAGCTGTAAAGGAAGCAAGGGCGCAAGGTGATTTAAGTGAAAATTTTGAGTATTATGCTGCCAAGCGTGATAAGAACAAGAACGAAAGCCGGATAAGATATCTTGAGAGAATGATAAAGACGGCTCATGTGGTGAAGGATGAATCTGCCGATGACGAAATCGGACTCAACAACACTGTTGATGTAAGATTTGAAGAGGACGATACCGTTGAGACATACAGAATCGTAACCACAGTTCGTGGGGATTCACTTCGCGGTCTTGTAAGCATCGACTCCCCTATTGGCAAAGCTCTTTTAGGACACAAGGTAGGCGACAGGGTATTAGTCAAAGTTAACAACGATTTTGAATATTACTTAATCGTTGAAAACATCAAAAAAACTACTGACGAATCCGAAGATCAAATCAGCAGTTTTTAGTATTGACACAGTGACAAAGTCTGTATTACAATATCATATAGTTTTAAAAACTAGATAATGTACTATGAGAGGTAATATATGATAAAAATTATAGCCGATTCATCTTGTGATATGAATCATATTGAAGGCGTTAACTTCACCTGCGTTCCATTAACTATTTCGACTGATGATAAATCATTTATCGATGACGAAACACTTAATGTTGCAGAGCTTTTAGATACTCTTGCCCATTATAATGGTCGTTCTTATACAGCGTGTCCAAGTGTTGATTCCTGGGTTGAAGCATTTGAAGGCGGGGATGAAATATACGTTGTTACAATGACCAGTACGCTCTCAGGCACTTACAACAGCGCAATGGTGGCACTTGATATGTACAAAAGCGAGCACCCGGACGCTTTAATCCATGTGTTTGATTCACTCAGCACCGGGCCTGAGATGAGACTTATTATCGAGAAAATAATAGAACTTAAGAAAAACAATATGGAGTTTGAGGATGTATGCAGGACAATTGATACATATATGAAAAAGAACAGGTTATTCTTTACTTTCCAGTCACTTCATAATCTTGCCCAAAACGGACGCATTAACAAGGTTCTTGCTTCAGCAATCGGTGTTCTTGGTATCACTATTATCGGAACTGCAAGCGAAGAGGGTGATATATCCCCAATTGGAAAGTGTCGCGGTAATAAAAAGGTGGTACGAAAGCTTCTGGATGATATAAAGGAAGCCGGATACAATGGTGGCAAAGTAAGAATCTGTCATGTAGAGAATAAAGAGCTTGCAGATAACCTTATAACTTCGCTAAAATCTGAATACCCTGATGCTGACACTCTTGTATATCCTGCAAGAGGACTGTGCAGTTACTACTGCGAACGCGGTGGAATCATTATTGGAATTGAAGGATAAAATTTTTACCAAACTGTTTACATTATAATCTATCTTTGAGATAATGTAAGCAGTTTATTTATTAGGAGGTCACACAATGAACAACAAGATTACTAATGATATTATTTATGTAGGAGTTGATGACAAAGACTTAGATTTATTTGAAAGCCAATACATTATTCCTAACGGCATCAGCTACAACGCATATGTAATTATGGACGAAAAAATCGCAGTTATGGACACTGTTGATTCAAGAAAAACAGATGAATGGATGGCTAACTTAAAAGAAGCTCTTGATGGCAAATCTCCTGACTACATAGTTGTATCACATATGGAGCCTGACCACGCAGGTTCTCTCAAGGCTTTCCTTGACACATACCCTGATACAGAGGTTGTTGGAAACGCAAAGACATTCCCTATGATGAAGCAGTTCTTCGGAGAAGACTTTGAAGTAAAGAATGTTATCGTCAAAGAGAATGATACATTAAACCTGGGTTCACATGAGCTCACATTTATTATGGCTCCAATGGTTCACTGGCCGGAGGTAATGGTTGCGTACGATTCGAAGGATAAGGTATTATTCTCAGCAGACGGATTTGGTAAATTTGGCGCTCTTGACACTGACGAAGACTGGGCCTGCGAAGCCAGACGATATTACTTTAACATAGTCGGAAAATATGGTGCTCCTGTACAGACATTGTTAAAGAAAGCAAGTGCACTTGATATCCAGATTATTTGTCCACTCCACGGACCAATCCTCACAGAGAATCTTGCATATTATATTGATAAATACAATACATGGAGCAGCTACACACCTGAAGATAAAGGTATTTTTGTAGCTTGTGCATCTATACATGGAAACACTTTGGAGGCTTCCAAAAAGTTAGTTGAAATACTTGAAGCAAAGGGCGAAAAAGTTGCATTTACAGACTTAACCCGTGATGATATGGCAGAGGCTGTTGAAGATGCTTTCAGATATGACAGACTTGTAGTAGCAGCTTCTTCTTACGATGGTGGGGTATTCCCTTGTATGGAATCATTCATCGCACATCTTAAATCCAAAGCATATCAGAAGAGAACCGTTGCATTTGTTGAGAATGGTTCATGGGCTCCTTCTGCTGCAAGAACTATGAAATCAGTATTTGAGACAATGAAGGATATCACATTAGTTGAACCTGTTGTGACAATCAAATCAGCTCTTAACGCTGAGTCACTTGCCGCTATGGAGCAGCTTGCAGACGAACTTACAAAATAACTCTTTACACAAAAAGCCGGATTCCTTTTATCAGAATCCGACTTTTTTACTCCTAATCAAAATCTACGTGGTAAGTCTCACCATCTAATACGATATCCACATAATGAAGGTCAAACTGTTCATCCATTATATCCATACATCCTTTGTATATAAGGTTCTCCTCTTTTTTTATGACAAACATATAAGTTCCATTCTCCTGCTCGTCAGCTTCCATACTCACATCGTCATAGAACTCACTGCCATGGATTTCACCGGGATATCCTGAAGCTTTTATTCTCTCTTCAATAAATTCATATAATTTTTCCATATTTTTCCTTCCTAAAATCAAAAAACCAGATAAGTTATAGCCGCTGCAATATAGGCAAGTGCGCACTGCCATACCACAACTCCAACTGCCCATCTTCTGCCAAGCTCTCTTCGTATCGACGCAATTGCCGCAATACACGGTGTATACAAAAGGCTGAATACAAGAAGAGCTGCCGCAGACGAATTAGATAAAACATTCGCAACATTCCCTGAGAACAATATCTCAATTGTAGATACCACACTTTCCTTTGCCATAACACCTGATATAAGTGCAGTACATATTCTCCAGTCACCAAGACCAATCGGTTTAAGTAACGGCGCTACCTTACCTGCAATAAACGCCATAATACTATCCGAAGAGTCCTTCACCATATTCATCTGCAAATCAAAGCTTTGCAATATCCACACAAAAATTGTAGCCACAAAAATCACTGTAAAAGCTCTCTGTAAGAAATCCTTCGCCTTTTCCCAGAGCAACTGACCAACATTCTTTGCACTTGGCATTCTGTAATTGGGCAGCTCCATTACAAATGGTACCGCCTCTCCCCTAAAAATAGTAAGCTTATATAGCAGTGCCACTAAAATACCTACAACTATTCCCAGAAGATATAAAGAAACCATTATTATTCCACTTTTATCAGGAAAAAATGTATGTACAAAAAAAGCATATATTGGGAGCTTGGCGCTGCAACTCATAAACGGAGTGAGAAGTATTGTCATTCTCCTGTCCCGCTCACTGGGAAGTGTCCTGGTAGACATTACAGCAGGAACCGTACAGCCAAAGCCAACCAGCATCGGAACTATACTTCTTCCTGATAAACCGATTTTTCTAAGAAGCTTATCCATAAAAAAAGCTACTCTTGCAATATATCCACTATCCTCAAGCAGTGACAGGAAAAAGAATAATGTCACTATTACCGGCAAAAAGCTGAGCACGCTTCCTACACCTGCAAATATACCATCAATAATCACACCGTGAATAGCCTTGTTCACGTTAACAGCCATAAGTGCATTATCAGCAAGGCCGGTCAATGCCTCTATTCCCACTTCCATCAGGTTCTGTAAAAACGCTCCTATCACGTTAAACGTGAGCATAAATACTAACGCCATAATAATTACAAACGCCGGTAATGCTGTATATTTACCTGTCAAAATCTTATCGATTTTCTCGCTTCGAATATGTTCTTTGCTCTGTTTTGGTTTTACAACCGTCTCATCACATACTTTTTTGATGTAGGCAAACCTCATATCAGCCATTGCAGCCTGTCTGTCGAGTCCTCGCTCTTTCTCCATCTGACCAACAATATGTTCAAGAATCTCTTCTTCATGCTCATCAAGACCAAGCGCATCAAAAATCAGCTTGTCGCCCTCCACAACTTTACTTGCTGCAAATCTCACTGGTATCTGTGCTTTCTTTGCATGTCCCTCTATCAGATGGATTACAGCATGTAAGCATCTGTGAACTGCTCCATTATGGTCATTTTCATCACAAAAATCATATTTTTCAGGTCGCTCCTGATAGCGTGCAATATGAATCGCATGCTTAATAAGCTCATCAACTCCCTGATTCTTAGCAGCCGATATAGGAACCACAGGAACACCCAGCAAAGCCTCCATCTCGTTGACATCAACCATACCACTGTTTCCTGTCATCTCATCCATCATATTAAGAGCAACAACCATGGGGATATTCATCTCTAAAAGCTGCATAGTAAGATACAGATTACGCTCTATATTCATAGCATCAACAATATTAATTATTGCCTTTGGCTTCTCCTCAAGCACAAAATTCCTGGATACAATCTCTTCGTTCGTGTATGGTGACATAGAATAAATCCCCGGCAAATCAGTCACAAGCGTCCTGCTTTTTCCAATAATCTGCCCATCTTTTCTATCCACAGTCACCCCGGGGAAATTCCCAACATGCTGGTTGGAACCAGTCAACTGATTAAAAAGAGTTGTCTTTCCACAATTTTGATTACCTACTAAAGCATATGTAAGTATTGTATCATCCGGAAGTGGATGTTCTTCTTTTTTACAATGAAATCTTCCCTCTTCACCGAATCCCGGATGCTCTCTTTTATTCTTTTTAGTTACCCTTTTATTAACCTGTTCTTCCTCTATAGGTTCTATCTCAATATGTGCAGCATCCTCAAGCCTCAGTGTAAGCTCGTAGCCTCTAAGCCTAATCTCAACCGGATCCCCCATCGGAGCGAACTTAATCACTTTAACCGTAGTCTCTGGTATCAACCCCATATCAAGAAAATGCTGTCTTAACTCTCCTTCTCCTCCAACAACTTTGACAACAGCACTTTTTCCAATTTCTAAATCTTTTAAAGTCATCTTTATCCTCTAATTACATCTTCTTTTTCAATGGTGATTAATGCTTCAAGATTATCTGCATCTGACAATTTCATAATTCTGTTAGCCTGTCTGGATATTGTCTTCTCAAAATAATTTCGTATATCTCTGGCATTACCAAAATTCTCTTTAGACTCTGCAACCATCTTACCAATTTCCTGTAAAACTGTATTTTTAGCCTCTTCTGTAATCTTAAAATCCTGGCTCTCACATAAATCGCAAAAAATTTCTGTCAACTGCGTAACCGAATAATCCTCAAACTTAATATATTTATTAAATCTTGAGCGAAGTCCGGGATTTGAGTTAATGAAATCTTCCATTTCATTGGTATATCCTGCTACTATGACAATAAAACTGTCTCTCTTATCTTCCATGAGCTTAAGGAGTGTATCAATTGCTTCCTGTCCAAAATCCCCTTCCATCTTTGAGTTAGAAAGAGTATATGCCTCATCGATAAAAAGAACTCCACCCATAGCCTTCTCAACCAACTCTGTAACCTTCTCTGCTGTCTGTCCAACATATCCTGCAACCATTCCCGCTCTGTCAGTTTCAACCATATGACCTCTCTCTAACAGACCGAGTCCCCTGTAAATCTGTGCAAGCTTTCTTGCTATTGTAGTCTTACCTGTACCCGGATTACCCGTAAACACAAGATGATTAGACATTATAGGTCTCTTTAAGCCTCTCTTTTCTCTAAGCTTTTGAACCTGAATTATATTTACGATGTTTCGTATTTCCTTCTTAACATTCTCAAGACCTATCATCGAATCAATCTCATTTATAATCTCATTTACATCGTACTCTTCATCAGGCTCAATAATATCTTCTACTTTTATCTTTGGTTTTTCCTGTTTCAAAGAGGCATCCTTATTCTTTGATTTCTTTGATGAATTGATGAAGTCCGTATAGCTTTCATATCCTTCATCCACCTTGTAAGGATTG
>JBGVIE010000002.1:0-20377 GCA_045122895.1 Lachnospiraceae bacterium | reverse complement strand
TGCTGTAATTTTCTTTCTCATAAAAATCATCCTCTCTTAAATTAAAATTAATTAGTTATCTCCCTATCTCACACCATTATAATCCGGCTTATGTTTTTCAACTCTTACTTCCCCAAATCTCTATATTGTAGATTTTAATACCCTCTTGAGGATCATTATAACTATTAAATCATAGTCTCGTCTTTACCTATGAATATTTACGATATTTAAAATATCGTTGTAAGACATGATTTTTTATAGTTAATATTTTACTTAGTTAACCTAATATTGTTATATCAATTTAGTAGGCACAAATCAATAGACTTGTCATAAACAACACTCAAATGTCATAAATGACACTATAAAAATATTAATCAATATATATATGTATCTATATGTATATGAATTTTATGGAATCTTATATGTCTCCTGTCAAGTGAGGTGTACGTATTATTGTCTTTTTGTAACTTTTAAGAGCCAAGCATATAATTAGTTAATATTCTCATTTTTAATGCTGTATAAAACAAATTAGCACTGTTTTACCAGTGCTAATTGTGTGTTGTAAGATACTTGCCTTTGCTGTCAGTTTTTGCATACCTTAAAATCCTCTTTAATTTTTCACACTATTTCGCTATAACATCCACATCTTTGCTCCCACTTTTCTTAACTGATACGGCTAATCTATGTGGCAGACATATTATTGTATCGCCGTTCTTACATTTAACTCCCTGATTAACACAGTACTCATCTCTGCAGTTAGCCTCTTCCATATAAATTCTCTTATCCTTTATCACAAGCTTATTATAATCCTCACCTTCATGAATTACTATTTCCCTGTCCTCATCCAGGCTGTAGCTTGAATATTTTTTTCCATCTATTGTAATCTCTACATAATCAGCTCCCCTGCCCTGATTATAATACGAATACATATATAATACTCCTGCAACAGATAAGATAACTGCAATTAACAAAACATCATTTTTCTTCATCTGCTACCTCCTCCATACCAGAGCAATTAATTGCTGATGCAAATCAGTGCTCTATGACGCTATATTCAGACTCACTTTCAAATACATCCTCTACTCCCTTAGTCACATATATTTTTTCATCTTCTGTCATCATAATTATATCGAATTTATCTTCTTTCCCATATAGTTTCCAATACTCAACAGCCTTTTCAAATCCCAGAACATAACAGGCAGTTGATAATCCATCCGCCATAACACCACTTTCACACACTATTGTAACCGATAGCAAATCTTTATCAGCAGGATACCCTGTATCGGGATCTATTATGTGATGATATCTCTTACCTGTCTGTTCATCTTCCAGATATCTTTCGTATCCACCCGAAGTAACTACCGCTTTGTCTTTTACAGATACCACACCAAGTAATGAACCTGTATCATCTGGTTTTAGCGGATTAATAATTCCAACTCTCCATTTTGTGTTATCTGATTTCAATCCCATACAATAAACATTGCCACCAAGTGACATATATGCACTGTCTATATTCTTATTCCTTAATATTTTCACAACCTCATCAGAAGCATACCCCTTTGCAATTCCGCCAAAATCTATCCCCTGACCTTCTGCTAAATCTATCTCCTCATCGCCTTTTTTGTACCTAAGGTTCGATGTTTTACACACTTTTAAGTAATCTTTTATTTCACTATTATCCGGTATGTCAAGTTCTCCTGTTCTAAATCCCCACCTCTCAATCAGCGGATACAGTGCAATGTCAAAAGCTCCCTTTGTTTTATCATATATATCAACGCTTCTATCAAGAAGATATTTTACATCTTCTGATATCACAACTTTTTCTCCGTTATTTATTCTTCTTACTTCACTGTTTTCTATAGTAACAGATAATTCTTTTTCAAGATTCTCTATTCTGTTTATTGAAGTCTCAACTGCCTCTTGACTGTTCTTTCCCTCACATGTAATACTCATATATGTATCCATAGCATAGAAATCTTTAGAAATAGTTTTTTGTTCTTTTTCGCATCCTGACAACAACAGCGACGCAAATACATACGTCGCTGCTAATGTCAATGCTCTTCTATTCTTACTTAGCATCAAATAATTTAATCTCCTCTGACTGATCAACTATATAGAATCCATCAAAACCGGCATTTTCAAGCTTATCAATAAGCTTTCCAACTTTTTTTACCTTCTCATATAACGCTACATCGTATTCTTCTCTAAATGAATCTGCCACCTTTAATGCGCTCTTTATATCGCTGGCATCATAAATCACTGCTAATCTCTTTTTCTGATCAGGAATCTTGAATCCGCTTTCCATAAGAATACCAAATATTCTCTCGAAGCCAATTGAAAATCCTACTGCCGGCACATCTTCGTTGAGGAACTTACCTATAAGATTATCATATCTTCCTCCACCTGCAATAGCTCCTCTGAAATCAGGGCTCTCTACTTCAAATACAGTACCTGTGTAATATCCTTGACCTCTTACAAGTGTCATATCGTAGACTACATCGTATTTACCATCTGATATTTCAGAAACTGCCGACATAATGTTGGTAAGACTCTCAATACTCGAGATATCTCCCACATATTCTCTTGCCTGTTCAAGTGTGAGTGGTGCTTTCTCTAACACTTTCATAAGATTGTCAATTGCGTCAGCACTAAATTCCTTTGATGTCAATTCCTCCTTAACACCCTCTGCACCTATCTTATCTAACTTATCAAATGATATACACACGCTGTCAAGCTGTTCCTCTTCAAATCCTGCCTTTGTAAGAATAGCTCTAAGTAATGCTCTGTCATTAATTTTAATTCTGAAATTCTTAATTCCAATATTCATAAGTGCATGCGCAGTTGTGTTAATAAGTTCAACCTCAGCATTTGATGACTTCATTCCGATGATATCAATATCACACTGTACGAATTCTCTGAGTCTTCCTTTCTGTGGTCTTTCTGCTCTATATACCTTATCCATCTGAATACACTTAAATGGTGCTACAAGATTAGCTCTGTTGTTAGCATAATATCTTGTAAGCGGTAACGTAAGATCATATCTAAGTCCGATGTCCGATAAGTCTTTTTCATTCTGTGAATCCAGCGCCTTCCTGAGCTTGTCTCCTCTTTTTAACACTTTGAAAATCAAGCCCAAATTTTCTCCACCTTCACTCTTATCTAAGTTCTCTATATCTTCAATAATAGGTGTCATAATTCTCTCAAAACCATATGACTGATATGTTCTAAGAATAACAGACTGTAAATAATCTCTTATGAGCACCTCTTTTGGTAAATAATCATTAGTTCCTTTTACTGTTGTAATCTTCATGATACTATATCCTTTCCAAATCTACGTAATTCTTCACGTAATATTTTCAGATATATGACAGAAAAAGTCAAGCAAAAGATTATTCTGTTATTACTCTTGCCCCGGAAAAGCAATAATATCCTCCGGCCTGTTTAAAAAATGTAAGTACACAATCCTTATGTATCGTATTCTTATAATCCTCTCCATCATTATAAGGAATAAGTGTCTTATAACCATATTTGTCGATTAATGAATCTATGTATTTACTTATCTGAATAACCTTTTTTGTATGTTCATCGTATTCATACGGGATTTTCTGACTCCACTCTCCTTCACGAAACACATAGAAGCCATCATCCTGCGTATATATGATAAACATTATTTTACCCTTAACTAAATCCGTTTGACTCTTTGTGCCGTATATTGCTCTTGATGATAATTCGTTAATATTTCTCGCCAAATCGTCAAGATGAATATCCTCATCATAAGATAGATACAATGCGTCCGTAACAACTCTGTCCATAATCCTGTTTATCTGTTCATTATATATTGTCTGTTTAGATGATATCCTGTTATCGAGGTGTATAAGAACTGCAAACGGAAGAAATACACACAAAAAGACTACAGAAAAATGTGTGATTTTCACTGTTTTATAACACCCCCATAATATGCTATTATGTCATCTTCCCTGCTTACCGTCACTCGTATATAATCATTCTTAAGAAGTTCAATCTTATCATCTGTCATTAATCCTGACTTCAAATCAGTGTCAATATATTCTTCATTACCTTCACTGTCACATCTCACAACTGTCATATTTATTTTACCCGCAGATAAAACTGAATCGATTTTTTTTGCATACTCTAAGTACATATTCTTGGTAAGCTTTCCCGTATTTGATACATTGTCAACAAAGTATATAGTCTCAGATAATACATATGTCTGAACCGTCTCCTGCTTTCTCTCATATACAATATACACAGGCACAATAAACATAAGTATAGCAGCCATAAAAATACTAAATATCCTTCCTACTGCATCACTCAACCTCTATCACAGCATCCTTTCTATAATCATTACGACGATTATCCGTATATTCATTAACCATCGCAAGAAGAAATACCATCGCCATAATGAATATGATTACTGACATAGATACTTCCAAAGTCTCTATTATATTTTCCACAACATCACCTTATCTAAACCTGTCTGAACGCAATACCGACAATCACATCGTTACTGTCTCTTACCACCTGTCCTTTAAATGTGGCATATGGGTTAATGTAATTGCTTGAGGACGCATCCGTATCTCTGGAATAAGTAGTATAACTTGTACCACTAACTGCACCTGATTTTAAATCAAAAAACTGAATATAGTAATTAGATGATGAATTCGTCTGAACATACACTCCTGTAGAACTATTGTTAAACTTCTGGATTACAGATACCACTTCGCTTCCTGATATACAAGTTCCATCATAGATAACCTTATCACTCTCTGCGAATTCCGTATTTATCTTGTTAATCTGCTGCGTGCCTGATGATGCAGTACTTTTCGCCTCCCTTGATATATAGAATCCCAGACTTATAACTATACAAGTTATGATTGTACCTGCTGCCAAAATTAATCCTTTTAAACTATTTTCCATTTCTCTATTCCTTTCTACTTTTCATATTTTACATATTAAACTCTGAAAGCTGTTTTATTCCCATCAACACAAACGGTAATATCAGCTTAAAAAGTATTACCAGACATAAGGGAACAAAAGCTATAAATTTAGCAATAAGTGCCTTGTTATGCGCTATCTCCTCATTCTCCTGCTTATGTTTTTCTACATAATATTTTCTATCCGCCTCAATATCCTCAAACGCACTGCTAATCCCTATTACATCGCTTGCAATAAAAGCATCTAACATTCGCTCAAAAGGAGCAAAGGACACCTCATCCTTTACTTCTGTCAAAATCTTCTTGCCCTTGTATGCAAGCTGATCTGATATTCGTGCAATAGTATCCTTAAACACAACGGCAAACGCCTCCATATGCTCAAGAATTCTCTCCAGACTTATTCTGTCCATATGCATAAGAATCAGAATAATGGTCTGAAATCTTACTACCTCCTCTTCCCTGTCAAGAAGCATCATCTGCTGCCTGAACAACACACTTAAATATATTCCATAGTAGGTAATCAAAAAGGCTGTAATAAAAACCACCACAGCAAATATTCTAAGCCCTATGCTAATCCCTACAAGCAACGATACATTGGCTGCCATCGCAGAATATACCCATCTCATCACAATGAATTCTTTAACATTATACTTATATACTATCTCCTTTAATTTCTTATCAAGGATAAAGCACTTCCTGTAATTAATTGAGATAAATCTGAGAACAGCCTTATCAACAAATCTTGATTTACATATGGTTGTTATTAATGAATTCTTGTATTCGATACTTTCTGCCGGATATTTAAGACGTCTTGTTATCATATAAACCATAACTGTTATAAATACGAGAATAAGTGTTACAATTGCACCTTTAACGCCCTCATATTCACCTGCAAGCTCTGGCATATTGTATTCTCCCCATATCTCAATGGGCTTTATTGCAAATACCGGAAGCACAATTACACCAAACAGTCCCATAAACTCACCATTAATCTTTTTTCTCCTCAGAATCTCATTGTGTATATCCTCTTTAAGATACGAAATATTCTTTAGAAACATACTTTGACCATTAATCATCTTATCCCCATATATCATTACAGTTTCACACATAATGTAAAATGTCAGAAAAAAATGACTCGGTGCGTACTCCTTATATGGATTGTCATACATCTTACCCATATTCTCTCTGAGATTTGATAATATAACATTTCCATGAAGCGACATCTCGTATTCAGCGGTATTAATGGCATCCTCCAAAGCTTCTTCAACCATTCCGTCAAACTTGAATCTGTATCTCACATCTGTTATGAATTGCTCTAACTGACTAAGTAGCTTTATTTCTGCCTGGTCAAACCTTTTGTATATGTAGCTTGTACTAAGAACATATGCCATAACAATCGCAATCACACTGTAATAGAACGAAAAATCTGCAAACAGTATTATTCCAAGAACAGAAGCTATTGACAGAATCACTATCCTTATAATCTCTTTAGATGTCTTATTAACTACATACCGTCTGGGGCCGGGATATAGGAGGCTCATTCTCAGCTCAATTTTCTTCGTGAAATCTCTAGTCAGGAAAAAGCGCACAAAAATCTTATACACCAAATAATTCACTATACTCCTCCTGTTCACTACGACTTAGATATTTAAATATCTGTCTCTTATGCTCACTGCTTATATTGTTTACAATTCTGTACTCGCCCTCTTCATACCTTACAATATCCACAGCATCATAAAGCTTTCTGCTATCATAATCCTCAATAGGAACTATCTCGGTAATTCTCTCTATATACCTCTTTCCTGATATATCCTTTTCCATATGTACATCAAAATTAATAGCATCAACAACCTGTTCTTCTGCTATAACTTCATTAGAGAAAGCTCCTGTAGACAGCAGACAGTTTCGCATATATTTAACAAGTGCCTTTGTGGTCTTTGCATGATGTGTAAACATAGTAAACAGACTTCCGACCATCGACATCTGAACAAGCCAGGAGCTTACAGGTGCACTTGCCACCTCTCCAAGTATGTTCACCGTTCCATCAGTCTTCTTCTGTAAATCAAGCGCATCCTGTCCCTTTACGGTATCTGTTTCCCTGAATGTAAGAATATTCCTCTCAGGATATATTTCCCTAAGATGAAGTTCAAAAGCCATCTCCTGTATTCTGAGTGTATAGGACGGATGAATATATCTGATAAGTGACATAAGAAGGGTTGTCTTACCTGACCCCTGTGCTCCCGTTATTCCGGTTACCATACATCCTTTTACAAGATATTTTAAAACTGAAATAGCCTTCTCAGCCCCCTTGTCTACAATAAGCTCAGCGGTATCTTTATTCTCAATTGTCGTGAACTTTCGGACAAAAAAAGCAAAGCTTTCAGAAAAAGGTGGTCTTACGACAACCACTCTTGAATGATCTTTCATCTCATTTACAATATATCCTCTTGCCATAGAAAACTGTCCCGGATATCCATATCTATAGATATTCATACATATTCTGCTTAGCTCATTCTCATTGTCGAAGCTTAGAAAACTCAAATGAACCATCCTTCCTCTGAAGAAAATCCACACACTGTTGTACTCGCCCTCTTTTCCCGATACACCACCGGACACTCCGTCAATCGCCATATCCCTGATATCATCCACAACCCCCAGTCCCTTATAATCTGCATAAATTCTCTGGGTCAGGACTTCCAGCTTATCAAAAAAACTAAGATATACCTCTGCTTTTTCATATACTTTTTCAATCTGTTCCTCATTAATGACATATATATTATTCTCATTGGATAACATCTCATAATCATCTATAAGCATTGAAAGTGCATCTGCCTTATACTCTTTCATATATGAATATATAAGTATGTCGAACTTGTCCCTGCACGACAGTTTTGCACTAACGTTAAACGGGATATATGAATCAATATTCTCACTGGAAATCATAATCTTCTTGGTAAGAATATCTCTTATACATGTCTTAATATATGACTTGGCATTCTCGTCTCCTATTCCGCAATTCTTTAATGCTGTTCTAAGCTCTCTCTTTCTCCTTCTAACCTTAACAAGCTCTTCTTCAGTCAGACTAAGTTCGTATAGATTCGCTCTTAGAATACCATTAAACTCATTACTGACTCTGTGAGTCAGTTCAATAAGGTCAGACATTGCATCCCGCCTTTCTAAGTACCATTCTAGTTGCAAAATCTACACCAGATATGAATTCATAATTGTCATCATATATCTCACAGTCAATATTTCTATTTATGAAATCTACAAGTCTTCCCTCCAATACAGAATCCTTAAACGAGATATTATATGGTATGGCACAAATACTCTTTCCATCTATACGATACTTACTCTTTATTGTCCTCAGGTTATACCTGGAATCCGAATCATACCTTCCTACCACAAACACACACTTCTCCATAAAGCTCCTGTCTTCAGACATCTCCTTTGTTATGGGCTGATTATCCTGCTCAAGATTCACAACAATCAAATCAGATTTTTCCAAAAAATTCTTATCAATAACACTTTTCCCAACGCCACAATCAACAAAAGTAATCCTATTGCCTTTTCTGATAATGCTACTCAGTGTATCAACTACCTTCTCACACTCCCTCTCATACACACAGGATGAAGTCTCACTCGTTGAGGGCAGATAGGATAACGTTGTGTTATTGACCTTAACCAGTGCTTCCTCGTATAAATCGCCTTCCCTTCTCATGATTATTCCATCAATCATCTCATCGATTCCCTGCCTTTTGTAATATGCGAAGTCTTCTTTCATACATATCATAGAAGACACCGGCATAAAAGCATTCTCGATTCTGTTCATATCATAATTCGATTGCATAACTGATACATCTAAATTGTACTTAACAGCAGCCATAGTGCTTATCGCAAGCAAATTATAAGATACTGCTGATTTACCAGCCTTTACACCCATAAAAGCTATATTCAAATCACTTTTCCCTCCTTACAATTCGAAACAATTTTCTTCATATTGATATCCTTCACACTGATATATCTCTTCGTGCACTCTGTAATCGCCTCTATTAGTCCGTCAGAAATCATGCGCAGATTTTTTAAGCCTTCGCACATAACAGCATTGAAAGCCTCATAGTCATGCTCATTCAATTCTACAAAATGAGTGTAAAAATCCTTCTTATCGCCAAATGTCATAAGTGAGCTTATATATTTCTTTGTGAACTTGCTCTTTAGAATATCTCTTACGACAAACGTAGTTCTGTTATTATTGAGAGTATATCCGTTCAGATAATCAAGTATAAAAACCTCCGGACTGCCTATGAATATTATTCCATAATGTCTGTCCTTCATAAACCTTAGATAGTCCTCGCCATAAAACACAATAAGCACATCATAACTGTCAGCCACTTCTTTTGTAATCCTGCTGAAAAAATCCACCCCCTTTATCTGTGTCTCATATTCATTGCTTATCCTTTGGATTCTGAACAATTCAAGACTTTCCGAACTATCAAACACTGCTGTTTTCTTCCCTGTTGACGATATCATATACGAGAAATAAATCGTAAAATCTCTGGCCAAATCGCCATAAATATGTATCTCTTCTGTCGTATCTACACACCTCCTCTCTTATCAAATTCAATAACGCCTCGGCGTAATTGCTGATTAATCTAGCGATTATGCTAGCTGTTCGAGATGAACATGATATAAAAAAATAACCTAAGATATTTAAGATAGTTATATAATACTATATGTATATCGATTTGTAAATAGTTTTTCTTTCGATTGTATTGTTTTTTTTCGTATTTGTGATATTATTGTTTAGATAGATTTTGTCCGTCAAATTACAAATAATTAATGGAGGTACTTATGAGACATTTACTTAGTCCAATGGATTTTTCTGTAGAAGAGCTTGATAAATTACTTGATCTTGCTAACGATATAGAAGCTAATCCAGACAAATACAAAGAAGCTTGTCACGGAAAGAAACTCGCTACTCTTTTTTACGAACCAAGCACACGTACAAGACTTAGTTTTGAAGCTGCAATGCTCAATCTGGGTGGTAGTGTTCTTGGCTTTTCTTCAGCCGATTCCAGTTCTGCCGCTAAGGGCGAAAGTGTTTCTGACACAATCAGAATTATTTCCTGCTATGCAGATATATGTGCAATGAGACATCCAAAAGAGGGTGCTCCACTTGTAGCCAGTGAGAAATCTGGTATTCCTGTTATCAATGCAGGTGATGGTGGGCATCAGCATCCTACTCAGACGCTTACTGACCTGCTTACAATCAGATCATTAAAGGGACGTTTGTCAAATCTTACTATTGGTTTATGTGGTGACCTTAAGTTTGGTAGAACTGTTCACTCTCTTATCAATGCACTTGTAAGATATGAGAATGTTTCATTTGTTCTTATTTCACCAAAGGAGCTTCGCGTACCTGACTATATCAGAACTGAGGTACTTGATGCTAACAATATTCCATATAAAGAGGTTGAGACTTTAGAGGAGGCCATGTCAGAGCTTGATATTTTATATATGACTCGTGTTCAGAAGGAACGTTTCTTCAACGAAGCAGAATATATACGACTCAAAGACAGTTATATCTTAACCAAGGATAAGATGGAGCTTGCAAAGCCTGACACATTAATCCTTCACCCTCTTCCAAGGGTTAACGAGATATCTGTTGAAGTGGATGATGATGAACGTGCAGTTTACTTCAAGCAGGCTCAATATGGTGTATATGTAAGAATGGCTCTTATACTCACATTGTTGGAGGTGACAGTATGTTAAATGTAGGTTCATTAAAAGAAGGTTTTGTCCTTGATCACATTCAGGCCGGTAAATCAATGTCAATTTACAAATATTTAGGTCTTGATAAGCTTGATTGTCAGGTGGCAATTATCAAAAATGCTAAGAGCAGCAAGATGGGCAGAAAAGATATAATCAAAATCGAAAGTCCCCTTGATATCGTTGATCTTGATATATTAGGATATATTGATCACAATATCACAGTTAACATTATCAAGGATGGAACCATAGTAGACAAGAAGAAGCTTACACTTCCAAAGATAGTTAAAAACGTACTCAAATGTAGAAACCCAAGATGTATTACTTCTATCGAACAGGAGCTTGATCAGGTGTTTACACTCACTGATCCTGAAAAGAAGGTATATCGCTGTAAATACTGTGAAGAGATGTATAAAACATTAGCATAAAAATAGTCAGGGCAAACGCCCTGACTATTTTGGTTATTTTCACTAATCACCTTTCATAGCTCCGTATTTAACTCCTGTAGCAAGGCCTCCAAGCTTATGATATCCAAGCTCACTTACTGTTACAAGCTGATATCCTTTCTCGGTAAGCTTCTCGATAATCACTTCTGCTGCATTAGCTGATTCCATATAGTAATCATGCATAAGCACTATGTCGCCATCACTGACATTATTAATTACTTCGTCTATCACTTTATCTGTATCCCTTGACAGCCAATCCTCTGTATCCAGTGACCACAATATGATAGGAGAAGTTATTCTCTTTAATACCTTGTCATCAACTGCACCATAAGGTGGCCTGATAAGCACTCTTTTCTGATTGGTAATATCTTTTATTAAATTGTTTGTCTTTTCAATTTCACTCTTAATCTGTTGTGGTGATAACGTCGTTAATTCCTTGTGGTTATATGTATGGCTGCCAATCTCGCAACCAATTTCATATGCATGCTTCACGACATCTTTATTCTCTTCTGCATGACATCCTACCACAAAAAAAGTAGCTCTTGCATTGTATTTTTCAAGTGCTGCCAATATCTTTTCCGTAGATTTCTTGTTCGGTCCATCGTCAAAACTCAGGGCAATCATCGGCTTATCAGGATCTACATCCTTATATATTCTGGCACCTTCGTTTGTTCTTACGCTTAGACCATCCGGACTTATCGTACTTTCTTCTTCAACATTTATAGTCTCTTCTTCGCCTGATAAATCACTATCCGGCATATCGACCTCGTCTGTGTCTTTAACTTCTGTAGTATTGTCGTTAACCAATGTCTGTAGTTTATTGCTTGTATATTGATTATGTATTTCTGCTTCACGCTTTTCGCTATCCATACTGTTTAATACTTCAACAGCAACAGCTATGATAACAGTGACTAAAAGCAAAGCTATTGACCTTCGTATTAATGATGTTTTACTCACTTTTCACCAATCCAATCAATGCGGATTTTCTTCTATCACTACCTTGTTACAAAAAATGTTTGAGCAAGACTATAAGCCGGGTTATGTTGAAAATGATCATCTATCTAGTCCTGCTGTTACCAGCAGGCTCAAGCGACCTACCCGAAAGCTAAACGGGCCGCCTGCGCTTTCTGTTCGGTCTTGCTTCGGATGGGGTTTACATATGCCCTGCCTGTTACCAGTCAGGCGGTAGTCTCTTACACTGCCTTTCCACCCTTGCCAGCTTTCGCTGGTGGTTTATTTCTGTTGCACTAGCCTGGGAGTCACCTCCACCGGACGTTATCCGGCATCCTGCCCTATGAAGCCCGGACTTTCCTCACCTGCAGCCTTTCGGTTCTGCAGCCGCGATCATTCATCCTACTCAAACACTCAAACTATAGACTAACATTGTTTAATTGATTTGTAAAGCAAAATGAAATATTTCTATACTTTGAAACAGCTTCCACCCACAAACTCTCTGACAAGAGAATTCTTGGGAATGTTCTCACTGCTAATTCCAAGGAAGTAATCGAGGAATTTTAATAATCTTTTTGCTTCCTGATATTCAGGTTCATCCTTTGATATTCCAAAAAGCAATGGCTCAGCATATACCTTAAGTACAGCAAGTTCATATATAAGTGCTGAATTGAACATAACGTCAGCTTCTTCCTGGAACGGGAATATATAGCTCTCCTCACCATTGCGTACTGACTGCCATCTTGCTATGGTATCTTTGGCCTTTGTGCCTCTTGTTCTGGCATCTCTCACCATTCTTCTTATAAGTCTTCCATCTGTAGATGGAATTCTATTATGCTCATCGATATTGAGCTGCGTAAGAGCACTTATATATATCTTAAACTTATGCTCTTTTGCCAGACTATATGACAACTTGTCATTGAGACAATGAATTCCTTCTATTACCAGAATATCATCTTTTCCCAATTGCAATTTGTTTCCTTTGTATTCTCTCTCTCCTGTTATAAAATTATATGTTGGAAGCTCAACCTCTTTACCTTCACCAAGTTCAGTCATATGCTTATTAAACAGTTCTACATCTATCGCATCCAGTGTCTCATAATTGTAGTTGCCAAATTCATCTCTCGGTGTGTTTTTTCTCTCCACAAAATAGTCATCAACAGCTATCGGATGTGGTCTTAATCCACTTGCTTTAAGCTGAATTGACAATCTGTGTGAGAACGAAGTCTTTCCGGAAGATGACGGTCCTGCTATCATAATGTATTTCTTGCCCCCTGTACTTACAATCTGAGAAGCAATCTCTGCGATTTTCTTTTCCTGCAACGCTTCCTGCACAAGAATTATATCGTTAATATTTCCCTTTGATATCTCTTCATTCAAATCTCCTACTGAATTGATTTCAGACATATCGCACCATTTGCTTGATTCCTTAAGTACATTGAACAACTTGTGCTGTGGTCTGAACTCCGGAAGCACTTCAGGATTCTCCTTGACAGGAAATTGAATTACAAAACCTTCATCATATGGATATAATTTAAAATTAGTAATATAAGATGTATTAGGAACCATATATCCGTAAAAATAATCTTCAAAACCCTTTAAGCTATATATGTTTACTCTTGATGCCCTCCTGAATCTGAAGAGTTTTTCTTTGTCATACATCTTATGTCGTCTGAACAACTCTCGTGCACTGTCAACGCTGACAGATCTCTTGTAGATAGGAACCTTCTCATTGACGAGCTCCTTCATTCTGGCTTCTACGGCATCAAGTAACACCTGCGTAATCTCAATATTGTCAGACACCCTGCAATAATATCCCTTACTCACCGAGAATTCCACCTTGATACTGTTAATATTCTTCGTACCCACAGTATCATAAAATGCCTTTAACATAATAAGCGTAGCGCTTCTCTTGTATGCATCGATTCCAGGACTTTGTGCCACTGTCACGAACTCGATTTCATGATTTGATGTAACCTTCTTAAACAACTCACATAACTTGCCATCTCTGTACGCAAGCACTATCTGATGAGGATAATTCTTCTGATAATCTTTTGCTATCTCTTCTAGAGTTGTACCCTCATCGTATTTTTTTACTTCTCCATCAACAGTAATGTTAAATGTTTCCATAAGCGCCCTCCTTCTAGTCATTAAATCAGTATCTGTTTAGTAACTCCTTAATACCTTCCACTTTTTTAAGTAAATCATTAAGCCTGTCTGCTGCCTGATTTGACTGGCCTTTGATTTGTTCAATAATTGCTTCGTACTTTGCCCTGTCACGCTCAAGCATTGACTTAAGCACATCATCTTTGTTAGCCAGAGCAACGTAACCATACTCCATCTCTATCTCGCTGTATTGATTCTCATCAACACCTCTTTTTGCCTTAATTACAGTATAATATTTGCCCTCATCATAAATCATTTTCTCATCAGTTATCATAAAATTATTCTTTTGCAAAAATTCTCTGACTAAAAATATTTCTGACTGTGGTGACAATACAAGCTCTGTACTTTCACCTAATTTATCTAAGCCATCTGTCAGAATATGTACAGTAAGCGCACCACCCATACCGGCTATTAATATGGTATCTGCCTCACCTTTATTGTATGCCTTTAGTCCGTCAGACAGTCTTGTTGTTATCTTGTCTTCTAAACCATAAAATCCAATATGTTCACTCGCTTTTTCAAGCGGTCCTTTATTAATATCCATAGCTAAAGCTTTATCAACAGCACCATTTAGTACCAAATATATTGGAACATATCCATGATCTGTTCCTACATCAGCAAGTCTGTGACCTTCTGTAACCATAGATGCTATAAGCTTCAGTCTGTTTGATATCTCTATATTTTTGTTTGTATCCTTCATCTCTATTCCTCAAGAAAATCTTTTAATTTTTTGCTTCGACTTGGATGTCTTAGTTTCCTAAGTGCTTTAGCTTCAATCTGCCTTATTCTCTCTCTTGTAACGTTAAACTCCTTACCTACTTCTTCAAGAGTTCTTCCTCTTCCATCTATCAGACCAAATCTTAGCTTTAGAACCTTCTGTTCTCTCTCTGTAAGTGTGCCAATAACCTCTAATAACTGTTCTTTGAGAAGTGTATAAGTCGCAGCTTCTACCGGTATTGGAACGTTGTCATCCTGTATGAAATCTCCAAGGTGACTGTCCTCCTCCTCACCAATTGGTGTTTCAAGCGAAACCGGCTCCTGTGAAATCTTTATAATCTCTCTCACTCTTTCTACCGAAAGATCCATCCTATCTGCTATCTCTTCAGGACTTGGTTCCCTTCCAAGCTCCTGAACGAGCTGTCTCTGTGTCTTTATCAGTTTATTGATTGTCTCAACCATATGAACAGGAATTCTGATAGTTCGTGCCTGATCTGCTATGGCTCTTGTTATAGCCTGTCTTATCCACCAGGTAGCATAAGTACTGAATTTATAACCCTTTCTGTAATCAAACTTCTCTACAGCTTTTATAAGTCCTAAGTTACCCTCCTGAATAAGGTCAAGGAATAACATTCCTCTTCCTACGTATTTCTTTGCAATGCTTACCACAAGTCTTAAGTTTGCCTCTGAAAGCTGTTTCTTGGCATATTCATCGCCCTCTTCAATTCTCTTTGCAAGCTCTATTTCCTCTTCAGCAGACAACAACGGAACCTTTCCTATGTCTTTAAGATACATCCTTACAGGGTCTTCTACATTAACTCCTTCTGTCACAGGTATATCTATTTTGTCTAAATCAACATCTTCCATCTTCTTGTCATCATCTGGAAGTTCAATATCATCTACACTGTCAAGAAGAAGGTCATCCTCATTAATTGTGAGTATGTCTATCTTATTCTTGTCAAATTCTTCCGAAATCAAATCAAGTCTCTCAGGAGTAAGCTCTATCCCCTTAAAAAATTCCTCCATTTCAGAATACTCAATTACACCCTTTTTCTTTTTACCAATCTTTACTAATTCTGCCAGCTTCTCTTCAAAGCTTAATACCTTCTGTTCCATTTTGTTCCTCCCGCCTATAAAGTTACATCAAGTTTACTTTTCTGCTTATCATTACATTAACGAAATGTGTATTTTTTCCAGACTCATCTGTTCATTAATAAGTGTCTGCAACACTTCTATATCTGTTGCATTTCTGCTAAGTTCATCCAAACTGTTTTTCTTAACGTTTTTGACAATTTCATTAAGAGCCCTCTCTTTTTCTCTTATATCCAGCTCTTCAGGTAACGGAGTATTAAACAGCCTTGCAACCTCGTTCTGTTCCTCTTCATTGTCAAAGGAATTAATAATCTTAGCCGGATTGTTCTCTCCATTTCTAAATTGTTCAAACAGTTTTTTTGCCACTTCTTTGTATAGCTCTGTAGTAAAATCTCTCTCTGTAACTATCCCCTCAATTTTACTATATATACTCTTGTCATCAATTAACCATGTAAGAAGCATCCTCTGAGACGTCTTTATTCCGTCATCTTTTTCTTTTTTGCTGTGAATTCCTGATTTTGGTTTTTCGTATTCTTTTTCGCCTGTATAGGTGAGCGCAAGCTTTGCTACCAGTTTGACAAGCATGTCCTTCGGAATCATACATTCCCTGCTCACTGAATCAATATATACGCTTCTCTCCACCTCATCCTCAAACTCAAGAAGCTTCTTTGCTACCTCATTATAAAAATCATTGACATCCTGCGGATTATTCATACTATAATTGTTCCTAAGTGCATTTACCTCGTATATGAAATAGTTCTGCGCTGTGTCAATTCTCTTCTGAAACTCATCAGCTCCGAGATTCTTTATAAATTCATCCGGATCTTTATACGGTCTCATATTGATAACCCTTATAGTCATACCTACAGCTTTAAGCATCGGTATTGCGCGAAGTGCCGCCTTAACCCCTGCACCATCACTGTCATATGTCAGAAGAATCTCCTTTGTATATCTTTTTAACAGGGATGCCTGTCCTGATGTAAAAGCTGTACCAAGTGAGGCAACTGCGTTGTTAAACCCAGCCTGATGCAACGCTATTACATCCATATAGCCCTCGCAGATAATCATATTAGGTCTTCTTGTACTTCTTGCTATATTGAGTCCATAAAGGTTCCTACTCTTATCAAACACCTTTGTCTCAGGTGAATTGAGGTACTTAGGCTCGCCCTCACCCATTACTCTTCCACCAAAACCAATAACCTTGCTGTTAACATCCATAATCGGAAACATAACCCTATTAAAAAATTTATCATATACTTTTTGTTCACTGTACGTAAATAACCCTGTTTCCTTGAGTATATCGTCTTTATATCCTTTTTGCTTAAGATATGTGTATAACCCATCTGAATATTTTCCTGAATATCCAAGTCCAAATTTATTTATAGTATCAACACTCAGCTGTCTTTTATTAAAATAGTTCCTTCCTATTTCTCCCTTTTCCCCTTTGAGATTATAGAAATAAAACTTTGCAGCCTCTTTATTAATCTCAAGAACAGACATCTTTAAATCTCTTTTTCTCTTGTCCTCTTCTGACATCTGAATCTCAGGAAGTGCTACTCCTGCTCTGTCCGCCAGCATCTTAATTGCCTCAGGAAAAGTAGCATTCTCATACTTCATAAGGAAGGTGTACACACTACCTCCAACACCACATCCAAAACAGTAAAACATCTGTTTTGATGGTGATACAGAAAATGACGGACTCTTCTCATTATGAAATGGGCACAATCCAAAATATGTTCCGCCTTTTTTTTGAAGCTTCACATATGACGAAACAACGTCTACTATGTCATTTTTATCTTGTACTTCTTCTATTATCTCGTCTGAATAATACATGCTTAAAACTAGCCTTTCTATATATTATTTGTTCCAAAAATATGGAACAAATATCTCTTCAAATCTTGCGACAGAATACTGGTCTGTCATACCTGCTATGTAATCACACACTACTCTGTCTGCCTTTTGATTGTTTTTATCTATCATATATCTATATTCTTCCGGCAACTCGTCAAGATGCTCTCTGTAATACCCATATAATGCCTTAAGCATATCTTTTGCTTTCACTTCCTGCGATTTTGCAACCGGATTGGAATATACATTTGTAAACATAAATCTTCGAAGCCCTGTCATAGCCTTATATACCTTATCTGACATAACAATGTCCGGCTGATTCATACTGTTTGTCACCACATCATGAATCAGAGTGTTTAGGCGCTCCTTCTTCGAATGTCCAAGCACATCGGTAAACTCACCGGGAATATCTGATTCCTGTAAAATCTGTGCTCTTATCGCATCATCAATATCATGATTAATGTATGCAATCTTATCAGACAATCTTACAATCTTACCTTCCATCGTCGATGGATTACCACTGGTTCTATGATTTACAATTCCATCTCTAACTTCTTTTGTAAGGTTAAGTCCCTTACCTTTTCTCTCAAGCAGTTCCACAACTCTTATACTCTGCTCAAAATGCGTGAATCCATCTTCACATACACTGTTAAGTGCCGATTCTCCGGCATGCCCAAAAGGTGTATGACCAAGATCGTGTCCTAGTGCTATTGCCTCAACCAAATCTTCATTCATCCTTATTGACTTGGCTATAGTTCTCGCTATCTGTGACACCTCCAGTGTATGAGTAAGTCTTGTTCTGTAATGGTCTCCTGCCGGCGCCAGAAAAACCTGTGTCTTATGCTTCAAACGCCTAAAAGCCTTACAATGAAGTATTCTGTCTCTATCCCGCTGATAACATGTTCTTATATCGCATTGCTCCTCGTCATAATCTCTTCCAAGGCTCTTACTGCTAATCGCTGCATACGGACTTAAGTACTCCTCTTCCATTTGTTCAAGTTGTTCTCTTATCGTCACCCACATTCTCCTTTTCTAAAAATGCATAACCAGAAAAATCCCACATAATATATTTTCTGTGGGTTTTCCTGATTTCCTTTTTTTTATAAAATTATGGTAACTGTTCAGAAGCTGCTTCAAGTGCTATATGCATCATCCTGGTAAACGATGTCTGTCTCTCTTCTGCTGTAGTTATCTCTTCAGACACAAACGAATCTGAAATAGTGAGCAGACACGCTGCCTTCTTACCTAAGACCTTCGCATTGTGGAACAGTGCAAAGCTCTCCATCTCTACTGCAACGCATCCATACTCATCATGCAGTCTCTCATAATAAGGTGTCTTATCCTCCTGATAGAATACATCTGATGAATGAACGCATCCTTCGATTAATGGAATATTAAGTCTTCCTGCTGTATTCTTAAGAATACTATTAAGCTCCTTAGACGGATATGTCTTATTCTCATCATATCCACTCTGTACTCTTGCAAAATTCGATTCAGAATACGCCTCAGTAGCAAGCACAACATCATATACCTTAGCCTCATCACAATATGAACCGGCTGAACCTATTCTGATAATATTCTCCACACCATACTGTGAGTATAATTCATATGAATAAATACCAATTGAAGGCATACCCATTCCTGAACCCATAACAGAAACTCGCTTTCCTTTATAAGTTCCGGTAAAACCGTACATATTCCTCACTGAATTAAACTGTACTACATCCTCTAAAAATGTATCAGCGATGAATTTCGCTCTGAGTGGATCTCCCGGCATAAGAACAGTTCTCGCAATATCTCCCAGATTAGCTTCATTATGTGGTGTCGCCATACACATTCTCCTCCTCTTTATATAATCCAACCTCTACTACTTAGTATATATTTTATATCATTTCAATATATAAAGCAAGTGTTTTATTCAAGAACGCCCTAGCGTTCTTGTTGTGTAATATGCGTCAGCTTTGCTGACATTTTCATCTTTTTATTTCTCCCATCCATGCACAATACCGTGCACCGTTTCCCTTACCACGAATTCATACAATGGTTTTATAAGATAATCTGTAATTCCATACCCACAAAGCTTCTTCATCATTTCTACACTATTATCCATAGTCATCGGTACAACAACTATAGAATATTTTTCCATAATTTTCGCACATATTTCAAAACGTTCTGTATCCTCAATATTCAAATCCATTAAAACAAGATGAATCTTTTGATTATCTAAAATGTCAAATATTTCATCATCTGAGTTCACGCTTATCACTTTCAAATCCGGGACTGTCTTCAATATTTGTTCCATCTGTTTAACACTCTTTTCATCATCTGCCACAAGTACATTTCTGCTGTTTCTTGCTGACTGACACATTGAGTATTCCCGATCTTCACTAATCATATTAAGCATAATATCTGCTATTTTACTATCAAACTGGCAGCCTCTTCCCTGCTCTATCT
>JBGVIE010000001.1:0-26288 GCA_045122895.1 Lachnospiraceae bacterium | reverse complement strand
CCAATCCATACTGAAAAATACGTGTCTCCAATGGAACCAGTGCTTTCGAAATCTCAGTAATCATATCCAGGTCTTTTTTCTCTTGAGCTGTCAGGCTGATGCTCTTCATTCCATTCAAGGCTTTCTCAAGACTCTTAGTCTCCCCGATTTCCTTGTTGTAATCGTCCATGTATTGCTTCTCACCTGTTGCTGCGCCTCCCTGAACTAATGAGTTCTGATAATTAATGGCAACCGATAAATCCTTTGAATATTTTGAAAATGTATACTGGTCTTCAATCGAACCGGTCACAAGATTATTAAGAATAATTGTAACAATCAACGCCACAATACCTATTCCCATTACAATCGCAAGTCTTCTGCTAAGCGAAGTCATAAGCTCTGACTGAGTCTTCACATGATTCTTGTCCTGTTTCGCCTTCTCTTTTTTTACCTTTGGTTCTTTTGGCTTCCTCTCCTTCTTAACCTTTGGTTCTTTTATTTTCTTCTCTTTCTTCTTGTCTGCCATATAATGCCCTCCATATTCGTTATAGTACAAAATGCACAAAACACTCTATTTATCACGTCTGTATTTAAACAATATTATACAACATTTTACATTATTAGACAAGCTATTCTTTACCGCATAGCTCGTGTACAAACATTGATGTTTCGCTGTTTTTTCCATACAATTCAGACACGCTGCATATATGAAGATATTCCTTTGCTCTGGTACAGGCGACATAGAATAACCGCCGCTCCTCCTCTATATCTTCATCCAATACTGCTTTGCTGTGAGGGGTTATACCATCATTTGCATCAGGAAGTATTACCACCTCATATTCCAGTCCCTTTGAGCTGTGCATAGTAAGAACCTCTATACAATCAACTGACTTGTCTTTTTCTTTAAACTGTCTGTTAAGTTCTTTGGTGTATTCCTCAATATATGAAAACCATTCTGTAAAAGTCTTTATTTCTTTTGCTGATTCTTTTAACTCTTCTATTATGTTAAAAAATTCCTGTGGATTGATTTTTCTGTATTCAGAGTACTCCTTAATGTAATCATCATAACCTACTGATTTACATATATAATTAATTGCCGCATATGGGGACATCCGCTTAATCATACCAATGTCGTATTCAAGCTTACATATTCTGTCTACCATCCACTCCTTATCAGAATACATTTTTGTAAGCTCGTCAAAATTTATCTCACTATCAGGTATGGCTGTTCTTGATATGTATCTGTTGGGTTTATTCATGATATTCATAAACTCACCTCGGCTTCTGTCTCCCAAAGCTATTTTTATATAACTTAAAATATTCTTTGTTACCCAGTGCTCATAAATATTTGGCATAGAATCTTTCATTCTAAAAGGAACATTATATTCCATCAATTTTTGAACAAGAGACCTGGGACCTATATTCGTCCTGCAAATAACAGCAATATCAGAGAACTTATATCCCTTTTCAATATATTTTCTTATAAGATTAATAATGTATTTGTTTTCATCAATATGTGTCTTCAAAAGGGCAACATCAACCTTTGCCCCCTCTTCTTTCTCTGTCACTATATCTTTGTCAAACCTTGCTTTGTTATGTTTTATTACATTAGCCGCTGCATCAACAATGTTCTTTGTCGACCTGTAATTCACCTGCAAAAGCACTCTCTTACATCCTTCAAAATCCTTCTCAAAATTAAGCATTATCTCCGGTCTTGCACCGCGAAACCTGTATATTGACTGATCGTCATCACCGACTATAAAAATATTGTTACGTGGTCTTGCAAGCAGCTTTACCACCTCATACTGAACTTTATTTATATCCTGAAATTCATCTACAAGAATATACTTATATTTATTCTGCCATGCCTTTAGTATATCTTCTCTTTTTGACAAAAGCTCATAACACATAACTAACATATCATCAAAATCAACCTTGTTAGCACGTCTGAGTCGGTCTTCGTACCGGGCAAAAATTTTCCTGAAAACATCATTAGGACAATTAACTGAATAATATGTATTTATATCTATCATATCGCCCTTCACTACGCTTATTTCGCTAAGTATTGAAGACATAAATTCTTTCTCATCCTCGTATTCCAATTCATACTTTTCCACTATTTCCCTGATGTACTCATACCTTGTCTCATCTCTAATTATGTTTGAGGCACTGTAGTTATAAGCATATTTTAGTATTTTAAAAAATACAGCATGAAACGTACCAAAAGAAACAGGCAAATTTTTATCTCCACTTAGCCTGTTAAATCTTCCCTGCATTTCATTCGCTGCCGCCTTTGTAAAAGTAACCACAAGAATATTCGACGGATTAACATTATGTTCTTCTATTAAATTATTTATTCTTTGTGTGATAACCGTTGTCTTACCTGACCCCGGTCCAGCCAGAACCATCATAGGACCCGCCCCATGATGGATGGCTTGAACTTGAGATGTGTTAAATAACATTTGCTTCTAATTTTTCAATTCCTATTCTTATTCTTCTAAGACTCTCTTCCTTACCAAGAATCTCCATGATTTCAAATGCACCACCCGGTGTCATCTGTTTTCCTGAAACTGCAGTTCTAAGAGGCCATAAGCCCTGACCATTCTTGATTCCCTTCTTTGCTACGTAATCCATCATCAAATCATGAATTGCATCTATACTGTAATCTTCCTGTGCCTCAAGCAATGGAAGAACCTCCTTTAACACCTCTAATGAATTCTCTGAATTTGTCTTCATCTTCTTATGTGTATACATCGCAATATCATAATCCGGTAATTCATTAAAGAAATCAATATGATCAGGAATCTCAGTAAATACTTCAATTCTTGTCTTTACAAGATCTAATATCTTCTTAAAATCAAGCTCTTTAGTGATAACCTGTTTTGCATATGGCATTGCCATATCATAGTACTTGTCACTATCCATCGCCTTAATATATTCACCATTCATCCATTTAAGCTTTACCATATCAAATACTGATGGTGATTTATTAATATGATGGTAATCGAACTTCTCGATTAACTCATCTAGTGTAAAGATTTCCTGATTATCTTCAGGGCTCCATCCGAGAAGCGCAATATAATTAACTACCGCTTCTGCCACAAATCCCTGTTCAATCAAATCCTCGAAGCTTGAATGTCCGCTTCTCTTACTTAACTTTTTATGATTTTCGTCTGTAATAAGTGGAAGATGAACATAAACAGGTGATTCCCATCCAAACGCATCATACAATCTCTGATACTTTGGAGATGATGAAATGTATTCATTACCTCTTACAACGTGTGTAATCTGCATCAAATGATCATCGATAACATTTGCAAAATTGTATGTAGGATAACCGTCAGATTTAATCAGAATCATATCATCAAGTTCTGCGTTATCTACTGTTATTTCACCATAAATATCATCAACAAAAGTTGTCGTTCCTTCTTTTGGATTGTTCTGTCTGATAACATATGGAACTCCCTGTGCAAGTTTTTCTTCTACCTCTTCTTTAGAAAGAGAAAGGCAATGCTTATCATAAACAATAATCTCTTTTCCTGCCACTTCCTGCTTAAGTGATTCAAGTCTGTCTTTGTCACAGAAGCAATAGTATGCTTCGCCTTTTTCTACAAGTTGCTTAGCATATTCAAGATACATTCCACTTGCCTGTCGTTCACTCTGAACATAAGGTCCAAAGCCTCCATCCTTATCAGGACCTTCGTCATGATGAAGACCTGTCTTATCCATTGTTCTGTAGATAATATCAAGTGCACCCTCAACAAATCTCTCCTGGTCTGTATCTTCTATTCTAAGAATAAAATCTCCACCTTCATGCTTTGCTATAAGATACTCATATAAAGCAGTTCTTAAATTTCCAACATGCATTCTTCCCGTTGGACTTGGTGCAAATCTTGTTCTAATCTTGTTACTCATAATTACATTACCTTTCTTATCTCTATTATATATTTTTTAGAATGTACTATCGTACAATTCTCCAGCTGTATAATTGTAGCTGTAGCTTCCATTATTCCCATATACATTAGCTTTATTGGCTTCAGTTTTCACATTGTACTCAAGCTGTGATGCCTTTGCCGCCACATTGTATCCATACGAACCCGGTCCATTAAATACAGACTTAATAGAAGTCACATCACTCTTTTTGAATGCTTCTTCATCAATAGAAAGCTTATTATCACTTCCAACCTTAATTCCAATCGCATTTAAATTCTTCTCATTGTGCGCCGTATCCTTTACCATATTGCTTATGGTTCTAAGGGCTGAAGTAGTATTGGAAGTCTTTCCGTCATCCACAACTTCGTTGTAGCTGTCTACAAAATCCTTAACCTTCTTGTATATAGTTTCCATATCATAACCGTCTTCTCCCTTTTTAAAAACAGAAGAAGAATCTCTCTTAACCAAGTGGTTAAGTGATTCACTAAGCTTATTCGCATCCTGCTTCATAGCAGCCAGCTTCTTTGTGGAATCTGACGCTGTTGACGTAGACTGATTACTAACACTATCAGTCTTATTGTAATATGCTGTTAACAGTTTCTTATAGCTTCCATTCCTAATGCTGTAATAATCGCTAAGCACATTACCTGTTGCTCCCTGACTGCCACTCTTTGATACTGAACCAAAAAGTGTGCTGACTGAATCAGATGTCACTCCAAAAAAATTATTCGAAATCATTTTCATAAATACCGCTCCCTTCTCCATAAGGAATTCCTATATACTTTATCATTTTACGTTCTCTTTGTAAACACGTTGGCTATAGCATTTTCACATATCTGAATATAATTTTACCATACCATTTCAATGATTCATACATTCTGTTTCTTATATTATATAACGTATTATAATACATTTCAAATTCTGATTTGTCTATTTGGTTATTACTGTATTTTGCCTTTTCATAAATTCTTACAAGCTCTTCAATCTCTTTCTCATCGCAATATCCAAACCTTGACATTCTCTTGCCGTACTCACAGAATGTCTCCCCAACCTGATGTTTACATTTTACTGCCTCAAACATTTTGAACAGATATTTATTCATTCTAAATATAACATCGGCACTTCCATATGAATTCTTGAATTTTTTCTTCCTGGCTTTCGTCACAAAATAAGATGCTGCAAAATAAAGTAACACGAAAACAATAACTGCTATCACCGCCATAATAACAACCATAAATGTCGTATTTTTTACTGTCTGTACATTCTTAGGGTTAAAAATTGCATTAACCATTTTTGCAATAGCACTCTTGTTCTGCTCCTTTTCTATCTCCTCGCTCTCGTCCTCATCACTTGGCGGTGTAACATCTACAGGAATAAATCCAAGCTTATCTACATACACCTCAACCCAGGCATGTGCGCTGCTGTCATTCACTTCAACTTCCTTCACATCACCTTCATCAGTTCCTGTAAGATAGCTTGTTATATCTTCATTCTCCAGCACTTCACCACCCGATATATCTGATTTAGATATATGATATCCACCTACATATCTGGCAGGAATTCCCATTCTTCTCAACATAAGTACAGCAGCTGACGCAAAATATGAGCAGTAACCTTTTTTGTTCTCTGTCAAAAAATAATTTACAAAATCTTCTCCCTTAGGAGTTTTGCCCGGAATAAGTGAATACTCATAATTAGCATACAGGTATTTTGTAACTGCCATCACCGCATCATCAGTTTTATCAAGATCATTATCCTTGATTATCTTATCAATAACTTCTATATTCTCATCCGGAACCTGAAGATAATTGCGGTACACATAACTTCTGTAATCACTCTCATCTTTATACAAGCTGCCATACACCTCGTGTTTCTGCTCGTATAAATCATTAGCAAATTCCTTTGCTTCGCTATAAGATATAAAAGGATTCCAATACGTCGAAACTGATGTTATTGACGTTCCTATTTCAAATTTACCCACCGGATTGTCTTCTTGTGACATATCACTATACAGCTCATTATTACCAAGTTGGTAATATCCTGTATATATATAATTGGGATTTGCACCCACATTACTTACCTTAAGCTTGATATATGGAATATCATATCCGTTCATTATACTTCTTGATAAAAAGCGTTCAGTTATAAGACTTTTCTCATATCCAATATCCGTTAACGGCAGATAATTATCCATCTCAGATTTTATTTTCCAACTGTTATCCTCATAGACAGATCCCACAAAACCCTTAAGATATATATCGGATACATTATCTCCATCCGGTATCGTCACATATAAATCCGGTTCAAAATCAAATTTAACATATTTGCTGTCACCTAATCTGTTTCTCGACACGCCTCCACTACTACCCTCAAAAAGCATTCCATACAAACCAACTACTGCCATTTTTCTGGCAATCTCTTCTGTATCATCCTTCATATCATCATACTTTGTATTCATGGAAAAGCTTTTCTGGGGAACCAATAGTCCCAAAACAAGTGTAACGATAAGTACATATGCAACAAAAGATACAAGCATCTTCATGCTTGTCTTTCCGTCTGTGACATAATCATATACTCTGGAATTTTTCTTAAACCTGTGACTGTATCCTTTTTTCTTATTCGTCTCAAGCTTATAATGTTTTGTGCTTCTTAAGATAAATAACACAATAAGTGACATCAGATACATTGCAAAATAATATACATTAATAGATTTGTCAAAATATAGCGGAAGCTGTACAATAGGAAATGTCATAAGTACCACAAAAGCACTTCCTTTAACTTCCGATATTACTATATTAAACAAAAGTCCAAAAGCTAAAACCATTGCAATCATACAAAGTGTAACTGACACATATCTGTCTTTGAAATATTCTGTATATTCTCTTTGCACAGGCAAATCAAGCGCATCCTCAATACATTCCATAAATATATTGGTAACTGCACCAAAACCACTTCGAACTATAATTCCATAGTTTGAAATAAGGTATGCAAATCCAAATACAACCGCTATATATCCTATAACCTTTATGATTATATTGTAATAAAAAAAGCTGTAAAATAAACAAATCAAAAAGTTGCATACAGTAAATGCGTACATATTGACGGGAATTTCAAAACCTTTCAAAATCGTTCCTATCATTCCCTCAAACATTAAAAACATAATTAATGCATTGGTCAGGCAGAAAAACAATTTGTTATTTTTTTCTGTTATGGCAGGTTCAATTCGAAGAATAATACCTGTTTTATCTTCCAGCGCACTCTGTTTCTCGGATTTTTTATTAAATTTTAGGAAAGACATGATATCACCGCCTCTTTGATATACACGATACTTTTTCCTTCGTAACGTCCAATCCCCTTAAAATAATTATAGGAAAACTTAGGATCATTTGAAATATTAGTGTAAAACATCTGTTTAACAATCACATCTAAATCTTCGACTGATTCAATCCTGAGACTAGACGTTTCACTGGTAAGTGCATTTATATATCCAACATAAAAAATTCTGTTTTCTCTCAAGAGCTCATATGCATATGAATATAATACATCAATTGTTTCATCTAAAGGTTTGGGATTCTCACCATCAAAATAAAGCTCAGGCACAAGCATAAGCTCATTAGTGTATGGCATACCATATTCCTTCACCATAAGTTTGTCCCATTTCGCACTAATCTTCCAGTGAATCTGCTGTTGTTTATCCCCGGCCACATACTCTCGTATATCAGATATTTCAGACACATCTGTTCCTTTTTTGTTCTGTGTCTGATTCTCGCTGCCATCACCATCACTTAAAACTTCAAGCTTTTTGTCTATCTTCTTATTCTCAGGCATCACAATAATATCGGCTGTAGCCTCTGTCTTACATGTAAAGCTAAACATCCCCGAAAAATCACGTACTCTCACAGATATAATACGAACAATAACAAGTCCACTATATCTGCTCTTTATCTTCCAGTTAATTATTCTCTTCTCCAGTGCTGTCGCCGGTACATAAATTGTAATTATCTCCTCATTATCATAGAAAGAATTATATACCTTTAGTTTAAGTTCGATATTGTCATGGGAAAAAATTGATTTATTATTCACACCAATTTCCAAATTAATATCATGATTTTTTGCAACACTTTTTTGACTTATGTTAAGTTGAACACTTAAGTACCTGGAAATCACAAATGATACAACTGCTGAAAATACAGGATACAAAGCAGCTACCACAAAAATAACAAATACAGCATAGTTATGATAGAATAACAACAACCACAAAGTTAATGCCAACAAAATTATATAATTAATAATTCCTAATATCATCTAAATCATTCCTTACCCTTTGGCATATCAACACTGCTCTTTACCTGTTTCATTACATAATCCACTGTAATTCCATCAGCCTTCGCTTTTGAACTTAATACAATTCGATGACTCATCACGCTATCCATACAATAGACTACATCTTCTGGTAATACATAATCCCTGTCATTTATATACGCAATTGCCTTGGACATTCTGACAAGTGCAATTCCACCTCTCGGACTGACACCAAGTTCAATATATTCTTTCTTTCTGGTACTTCTAACCAGATCAGATATATATCCATAAATACTCTCATTCATAAATACTTTTTCCACTTCTTCTCTCATATCAAGAAGTTCTTTCCCGTCTATTACCTGATTGACTTTTTCCAATGCCGAATAATTAGTACCCATATATATATTTATCTCATCAGCCTGTTCCGGATATCCCATAGAAAGCTTAATCATAAATCTGTCAAGCTGTGATTCAGGTAATTTCTGGGTTCCGACATATCCTATTGGATTCTGTGTAGCTATTACAATAAACGGATTAGGAAGCTGATACGTAACACCATCAACAGTTACACTATTCTCTTCCATAACCTCAAGTAATGCGGCCTGGGCTTTTGGTGATGTTCTGTTTATCTCATCTGCAAGCAAAAGATTAGTCATTGCAATTCCTTCTTTGTATTCAAACTCCTGCGTCTTGCTATTATACATCGAAAATCCCGTTATATCAGATGGAAGTACATCTGGTGTAAATTGCATTCTTCTGTAATCCAGATTCATGGCTCTTGACAATCCCAGCGCAAGTGTTGTCTTTCCAACACCCGGTACATCTTCAAGAAGTATGTTTCCCTTTGCAAGTATTGATGCTAATATCATCTCAATAATATAGTCCTTACCTGTAATTACCTTTTTAATTTCCTGTTTTATATCTTCTATTTTTTTCATTAATACCTCATTTCTGTGAGCACAATTAGTTTATATGTTATATTGCACATTTACTTCCAATTTATTCTAACATACTTATTGCACAAAAGAATCCCTACTGCTTTCACAATAGAGATTCTTCTAATTCTGTTACCCTGACAAATTATATTTTAGAAATCAATTTTACATCCAGGAACAATTGCCTGGAACTCATCAACCTGAGCCTGTGTAATACCAGTATTCTTAACATTAAGGTATTTTAACTTTGTAAGTCCTAACAATGCACTAATGTTAGTCACATTGGTTCCCCACAAATCAAGATATGTAAGTTCTGTAAGTCCTGAAATAGCGGCTACATCTGTAACTCTTGTATTTCTAAGAGCCAAATAAGAAAGCTTATGGCATTTCATAAGTGGAGTAATATCACTTACCATATTGTTACTTAAAATAAGCTTTTTAAGCTCCGGACACTTCTCAAGTACTTCAATATCTCCAACATCCATATGTTCAACGTCTAATTCTGTGATATCTTCATCAAATCTAACTTTACCCAACTGTAATTTGATAATCTTCCTAAGTGTAGATTTAAAGAATGAACCACCTTCTTTAGAAGTTGCCTTCTTGCCTGCCTCAATGGCTCTCTGTACAGCAGCCTCATTCTCTGCTACCTTTGCCTGTTCTACTGCGCTCTGCATCGGCTGTGAAGAAGGCTGCTGAATCTCAACCTTAATACCCGGTATCGTTGGTACCGGATTTGGCTGTGGCGTTGGTGCTGGTGCTGGTGTAGGCTCTGCTATCGGCTCCGGTTGTGGTGCCGGTGTTGGCGCAGGCTCTGCTATCGGCTCCGGCTGTGGTACCGGTGCTGGTGCTGGTGCAGGCTCTGCTATCGGCTCCGGCTGTGGTGCCGGTGTTGGTGCTGGTGCTGGCTCTGCTATCGGCTCCGGCTGTGGTGCCGGTGTTGGCACTGGCTCTGCTGCTTTCTCCACTACCGGTTCCGGCTGCGGTGCTTTCTCTACTGTCGGTGCAGATGTTGGTGCCAGATGTGGCATCGGTGCCGGTGTAGGCTGTGAAGACGTTGCAGGCGCATCTGCCCTCTTATTAGATACTACCATCTTCTTATTACCATCTGCATCCACTTCTAATACACTATAATATAATGCATCTATAAGATCATTAACATTCTGATATCTGTCTTCAGCTCTAAGAGAAAGACCCTTCATAATCGCATATTCTGTCTCTGGCCAAATATTCTCATCAAACTTGGATAATGTCTCAACCTTGTCTTCGATAATTCTCTCTAACGCTTCCTGTGGTGTAACACCGGAAATCATCTTATACATAGTGGCACATAATGCATATATATCTGTCCAAGGTCCCTGATTACCTTTAGCTCTATACTGTTCTTCAGGAGCATATCCTCTCTTAAGAACTACAGTAATACTCTTCTGATCTTCTGCGTTAGTCACCCTCGCAGCTCCGAAATCTGTGAGTTTAATCTGTTTGCTCTTTGTAATCATAATATTATCAGGACTTATATCCCTGTGAATCATTCCTGTTTCATGAATCTTAACCATTGATTCAAGCACCGGTTTCATCATCTTGATAACATCATTCTGTTTCATAGTACCGCCGCACTTGTTTAGGTACTGCTTAAGTGTAATACCATTGATATATTCCATTACGATGTAAGCTGTCTCATTCTCGTAGAAGAAATCTCTAACAGTAACAATACCAGGAAGATCCGCGAACATTGTAAGATTCCTTGCTTCTCTCAAATACTTCTCAAGTCCTTCCTTGAACAGTTCAGAACTCTCTCCTGAAAATACACTTATCTCTTTCCCGGCCGCTGCATCTCTTGTAGCAAGCTCTGATGGAAAATACTCTTTAATCGCCACTGGCATTCCTACCTCTAACTCGAAGCCAATGTATGTAATACCAAAGCCACCTTCTCCAATAACACTACCAACCATATATTTCTCTTTCAACATTGTAAAAGGTCTTAAACTTCTAGGTGATGGTGTGTATGTAGCTTTGTCAAAACCACAAAGTGGACATGGCAAATCCGGTTCATCTAATACTGCCATGCATCCCGGGCATAAACACTGTGGATTTATGTTGCTCATATTTACTCCTCCCTACATTTGTTAGTCATTATAAAGTCTATTAATAGTATATCACTAATACCATTTTATTGCAATTCAAAAATGCCTAATAATTTGCATTTATCTGCGAATTATTAGGCATTAATGCCGGAGACTTTTATCTCAGTCAGATATCATCCTCTAACTGAGATAACTAATCTCTTATCCATATTCCGATTGCGGAATAATTATCCATATTTTTATCCAGCGAAGCTCCTGTATCGACAACTATTTTCTGCATAGAGGAAATCCATTCTTCGACGCTTCCTGCCTTCTTAAGACAGTTGAGCATCTGTTTTTCATCTATATGTTCCCAAAAGCCGTCGCTACATACCAAAAAAGAGAGACCCCCAGTCACATCTATGTTCTCTACTATCTCGTATTTTGGACGCTCCCATTCAGCTCCCATAACATGCAAAAGCTTACTTCTGTCCGGATGATACCTGATTTCCTTTTCAGTTATCTCCCCAATAGTCACTAACATCTGAGGAACAGAATGGTCCTTCGTCTGACTGACAAGCTTCTTTCCCTGAAACATATATATCCTTGAATCTCCAATATGTCCGTAGGCTATGCTTTCTTTACCTATCGCAATGATTGAAAGCGTAGTCTTCAGCTCGTCATAAGCATCTTCACGCATCTGCTTGTCCATCAAAGTCTCCTGGCTTATCTCAAATGCTTCACGCATAAAATACTCACTTAAGCCTTCCTTTCTAAAAACTTCTCCGGTTGTCTCGACAACAAGTCTTGAGGCCACTTCACCACGTCCATGCCCACCAAGACCATCTGCCAACACAAAGCAGTATTCATTATCCAATTCATATGTACCAACTGAATCCTCGTTATTACGACGACCACCCTTATCAGTCAGCATACTATATGTTATCTGCATAGTTCCTCCAAAAGAATTTTCGTATTTCCATATAGTATATAATACCAATTTTTTTAACTAATTAAAAGCAAATTTTTCATTAAAATACTTTTTTCTTATAGATTTTTCCCGTAACAATTATTAGAACCATTGTAAACACTACTATAATAGCACTTCCTATAGTTGTAGTAATATTATTCACATTATTGAGCAATACATCTACAGGTAGCTTAAACACCGCAGTAAGTGGTATATAGTTGATAAATTCGATTTTTCCTGTATTAACACTTAACGGTAACATATATGACATAAAAAATCCAATTATAACAATTATGTTGTAAATTGCAAGAGGTCCGTTAAGTTCCTCTGCCCTTTTAACACCTGATGAAACAAGTGCTGCAAACACACAGTACATAACAAAGCCTATACAGGCAAGTATTACAAAAATCACTATCGACGATACGGAAAAAGCACTTCCTGCATCTTCTCTTACGAAATTAATCGCTTCAAGAACTATATTATCATGTCCCGGGTTAACTGCTTTTGCTACCACATCACCTGCAAAAAATCCCCCAATCACTGCTGCAACCCAAATCACAAACTGTGCAATTGCAACTGTACACATACCAAATACTTTTCCTGTAATAATCGCATATGGCTTCACACTTGTAAGCATAGTCTCCATAAGCTTTGATACCTTTTCAGATATTACACTCTTGCTGATACTCTGTCCGTAGATTAGAAGCATCATGTACATAAAGAATGAAAACACCATTGGAAGAAGCATTTTTATTATCTCCTCTCCAAGAGTATCCTCCTCCTCACCTGCAATACTTCTGGAAATATTCACAGGCATCATAATCTTCATAAGAGTGTCAACATCCTCTCCTGTGGACATTATCTTATTGATTTTAAAGTAATTCTCAACGCTTTTCAAAAGCTCTTTTCCTGATTTCTTACTTACATCACAATCCTTTGGGACAAGCATTTCTATTACATATTCTTCTTCTTCGTAAATACGAACCATAACGCAGTTTTTCTTCTTTGCGCATTTTTCTAAGACATCAGCTTTTTCATTCTCTTTAGCATCTGCAAGTTCATATTCAATTCCTTTTATTTCTTCACCTTCATCATTCGTAAGAACAGGTGTATTATTTCCAAGAATCCCCGTCTCATCATAGAATACAACTGACTCCATCGTAAGCTTTGCAGGCTCTTTTTCCTTATCCTTCACAGCCAATATAACATTAATTGAACCCACCAGAAGAAATAAAACAAGTGCTACACCAATTGTTGTAATCTTAAAGCTTTTTAGCGATACAGCCTGTTCAAATGTAAATGCATACACTTCCTTCCAGCCGGAAAATAATCCTTTTCTACTTTTCACTGTCAGCACCTGCCTTTCTCACATTAGTTCTGTACAAACCAATAACTTCTTTTATCTTCATTCTTTCACCATTATGATATATTACCTCTTCATATACATTAGATGTGAATAAAAGAAGCATAAACAGGAATACAAGCATAGCAAGAACTGCAATTATACTTACTGCCACACTTAATTTTCCAAGCATCAAAAAGCCCGGAAGACAGAACGGAGCTGTCAGCGGAAAAATGCAGGCAGCTGCTACCAATGTCTTTGGATAGGCTCCTGACATACACACAATAGCAAGTGCTATTGTAACATATGAACTCAATACCATTGTCATCTGGTATGCTTTCATACCTTCAGCCATCTCTTCGATTTTGTTAACTGTTGAACCAACAAGTCCTGCAAGTACTTCGTAGAACATAATTCCCGCAAGTAACACCAAAACAGATATTACTATATTAACAACTGATAAACCGGCAAACACATCTGTTGAGAATACTCCCTTTAAGTTTGTTGGAATAACTTTTCCGTTAACAACATAAGACATAAACAGTGAAACTGCCATTATGGCAATCTCAATAACTGACACACAGAATACTGCCAATACTTTTCCTGTTATAATTGCCATTGGTCTTACTGATGTAAGAAGCACCTCAACAATTTTTGACGACTTTTCTGTTACAATCGTTCCTGACACACCCTCTCCTGAAAGTGAAATCATAAAAACTGTAATTGTCATCATAAACAACAGTACGCCGTACTGTCCCATACTGATACCATTTTCTTTTGTATCCTTCTTTTCTTCAAATAACTCTTTAGTTGCGTTTGTAGTGACCTTAGTGGTAGTGTCCTTGTTTATCAAATCAAGAGTCTCTTTTGACACTCCTACACTTTTTGCCATAATGCCTGCAAACTCTGCATTCATATCTGACGCAAATTCTTCCAGGTCCGTCTTGTCAACCGATGATTTATCGCCATACTTTAACGAAGCTTTGTATCCCATTTCTTCATCAAGGGAAAAAACCATCATAATATACTTGCAGTCACTTTTTGCCATTTTTAATTCTTCCTCTAAAGATTTTTCATCATTTTCACTGACTGTAGTATATTGAATATTTTTATATTTCTTATTCTCAGACATAGTAGTTTTTATCGCATCTACTAAATCCACATCTGTATAGTTGATGATTTTCACTTCTTTTATCGAGCTCTCCTTAACCTCCTTGTTGCCTGCGATAAGGGACATTACCGGGAATGTAGCAATACAAATCACTGCAAAAATCACTGTTGAAATTATACTTGATTTACTTTTAAAGCTCTGTCTGAATGTAAAATCAAATATTGTCTTCCATCCTGTAAAATCATTCTTCTTCATGTACATTACCTACCTTTTCAACAAAGATTTCGTGAAGTGACGGTTCTCTAAGTTCATACCTTATTACATCAATATCATTATCTGTAAGTACCTTTAAAAATTCTTTTGCATTCTTCTCGTCAGACACTTTTATATTGTAGCCTTCAGCGTTCTTCTCAACCTTTTCAAAATTCATCTGATTTATGTATTTCTCAATATCCTGCTCACATTTCAGGAACATATTTACTCTTCCATAGCTCTTTTTGATTTCGTTGAGATTTCCCTGTAAAACAGCATCTCCTCTGTTCATTATAGTAATGTCTGTACAGAATTCTTCTATAGTCTCCATCTGGTGACTTGACATAATAATATATTTATCTTTTGCAATTTCTTCTTTAATAATCTCTTTGAACAAATCTGCATTCACAGGGTCAAGTCCGCTAAGAGGCTCATCAAGTACTATAATATCCGGGTCAGAAATAAGCGCTGCCATAAGCTGAATCTTTTGCTGATTACCCTTTGATAACTGATCAGCAGTTTTCTTCTTAGGCTTCTTTCCCTTCTTAAGCATTTTAGCTTCTTCGCTTCTCTCCGGATAAATATACTCCTCTACCTTTAACTTCTTGGCCCAGTTTTCAATTCTGATAAGCGCATCCTTTTTGCTTACCCCTTTAAGCTTTGCAAAATAGAGTAACTGATCCATAAGTGTATACTTAGGGTAAAGTCCTCTCTCTTCTGCAAGATAACCTACATTTGTAACCATAGGATCAAGTGCCGAACCATTCCATAGTACTTCCCCTGATTCATGAGAAAGCATTCCCAGAATAATCCTTATAGTAGTAGTCTTTCCAGCTCCGTTTGTTCCAAGCAGTGCATAAACACCTGGTTTATCCATCTTAAAGCTTATGTTATTTACTACTGTTTTTTCACCGTATTTTTTTACAATGTTTTTTACCTCTAATGCCATCTTGTTCTCCTTTTTTATTCATGTCTGCTTTCTTTTCTGTACTCAACAGGAGTCATCTTAAATATCTTCTTGAAGGTTCTGTTAAAATGCTCAACACTTGGATATCCAACGCTTACAGCAATATCTTCAACTGTCATATTTCCATTTTTAAGAAGAGTCCTTGCCCTCTTCATTCTAACCTTTGTAACCTGTTCACCAAATGTCTTTCCTGATTTATCTTTTATGTATTTTGAAATATACGGTTCTGTCAAATGAAACTGTTTTGCCATATGCTCAAGAGTTATATGTTGATAATTCGTCTGTATAAAATTGAGCATTGACATTAATCTTTCATCCTTGTACTGGTCATCATTCATAATTGCAGGAAGCTTATTTACTGCCACCACAAGAGCATGTATCGAAGCCTTTATGATATCTTCATCCATTCCTGCACCCCAGAACATTTTCTCTTCATATGTAATACCGACATACGCCATAGCTTTTGATGATGAACCATGAGATAATGCATGTTCTTCGTACACTGATAATTCATAGCTGATTCCAAAGTACTGCTTTATTGTATTGCTCACAGCATCAAGACGACCATTACCATTGGCATCTACAATCGTCTTCTTGTCACCACACACAATCGTCGATTCAGCCATTATTCCCTCATTCTGTCTGAAATGACATTCCGGAATTGTAAATACAGGCGTAGGGACTATGAACTGATTTTCAAAAATCTCGTACACCCACTGCGGTGATAATTCCTTGTGTTCTTCATCTGATACCTGTTTTACTGCGTACCCAACTTTCTCACGCATTTTTTCCGGTATAGCCAGACTGTAATTCTGTTTTAAAATGTAGCTTACGCCGCCCTTTCCTGACTGGCTGTTGATTCTTATCACATCAGAATCATAAGTTCTTCCAACATCTACAGGGTCAATTGGCAGATATGGAACTGTCCATTTTTCACACTTTTTCTCTTCTCTGTATGTCATTCCTTTTGAAATAGCATCCTGATGAGAACCTGAAAATGCAGTAAAAACAAGATCACCGGCGTACGGCTGTCTTGGATTTACATTCATTCTTGTAAGTCTCTCATATTTCTCCCTTATAGTCGGCATATCTGACAATTCAATACCGGGATCAATTCCATGAGAAAACATATTCATAGCAACAGTGATTAAATCCACATTACCTGTTCTCTCACCATTTCCAAAGAGTGTTCCCTCCACTCTGTCAGCCCCTGCCAAAGCACCAAGTTCTGCATCTGCAACACCACAGCCTCTGTCATTGTGTGGGTGAAGACTGAGTATTACATTATCTCTGTACTTAAGATTTTTGCTCATATACTCAACCTGTGACGCAAACACATGCGGCATCGCAGTCTCAACTGTACCAGGGATATTTATGATAGCTTTGTTATTTTTGTCAGGCTTCCATATATCGAGAACAGCATTACATACTTCAAGCGCGTATTCAACCTCTGTTCCCGAAAAACTTTCAGGACTGTACTCAAAAGAAAAATTGCCATCAGTCTCATCAGCCAGCTCCTTAAGCATCTTTGCACCATTTATAGCTATCTGCTTTATCTGCTCCTTATCCTTCTTAAATACCTGTTCTCTCTGTGCAACAGAGGTAGAATTATAAAGATGAATAACTGCATGTGGTGCTCCCTTTACAGCCTCAAAAGTTTTCTTTATAATGTGTTCTCTCGCCTGAGTGAGCACCTGAACCGTAACATCATCAGGAATCATATTTCTCTCAATAAGAGTCCTCATAAAAATGTATTCTGTCTCAGAAGCAGCCGGAAAACCAACTTCGATTTCTTTAAAGCCAATATCTACAAGCATCTGAAAGAATTCAATTTTCTCTTCAAGTCCCATCGGTTCAATAAGAGCCTGATTTCCATCTCGAAGGTCTACACTACACCAAACCGGTGGCTTTTCTATACATTCTTTTTTCACCCATTCATACTCACACACAGGCGGCATGAAATACTGTTTCATATATTTATTTGCGTTCACATAAATCATCCTTTCTTTTTTTGTATTTGTTTCAAGTATAGGCGTATGTTATCACAAATATTACACTATTAGAATGATTAAATTTAATCATTTTTATTGATTTATTTTAAGTTAGCTTAATCTTTGCTTGAAATCCTCGTAGGAAAATTCCCTTACAAGCTCAATCTCTCCGTCAGATTTTTCAAGCAAAATTGCAGGTAATGGCATACCATTAAACGTGTTATTTTTCACCATGGAATAAATTGCCATATCATGAAATTCTAATCTGTCACCGATTTTTAATTCCTCGTCAAAAGAGTATTCTCCTATTACGTCACCGGCAAGACATGTAGGACCTCCAAATCTATATGTGTATTTTTTCTTAAAAGCCACATAAGACCCTGTAATATAAGGTCTGTACGGCATTTCAAGCACATCCGGCATATGACAGGCAGCAGAAGTATCAAGAATAGATATAAATATGTTTCCATCTTTTCTTATATCCATAACCTCAGTAATAAGTACACCCGCATTAAGAGCAATCGCCTCACCCGGTTCTATATAGACTTCTACACTATATTTGTCACGTATTCTCTTAATCTCACTTATAAGCAAATCGAGGTCATAGCATTCTCTTGTAATATGATGACCGCCACCAAAATTCACCCATTTGCACTGATTTGATTTTAAAAATCTTCCAAAACGCTTCTCAACTGCCACAAGAGTTCTCTCCAGAGTGTCTGCCCCCTGTTCACACATAGTATGAAAATGTATTCCATCAATCCCCTCAAGTTCACCATTTTCAAGGGCAGCAAAAAATTCACCCTCCTTAATCCCAAGTCTCGAATATTCACCACAAGGGTCGTACAAATCTGTCTCCACCTCTGAGTATTCAGGATTAACTCTAATCCCTGCACTGACTTTATTTGCGAAAATAGTATTTTTAAACTTATTCCACTGATTAACTGAATTAAATATAATATGGTCACATATCTTTACAAGCTCATCCATATCTTTTTCTTTGTATGCCGGACAAAACACATGCACTTCCCCACCCTTCATCTCTTCGAAGCCAAGCCTTGCCTCATATATCCCGCTTGCCGTTGTACCAGACAGATACTTAGAGATTAACGGATAAACCCTGAACATAGAAAAAGCCTTCTGAGCCAGAAGCACCTTCGCTCCTGACTCATCGGCCACGTATTTTAGGATTTCAAGGTTGTGCTTTAACTTTTTCTCCTCTACCACATAACATGGCGTTGGAACTTTATAAATATTATCAATTCTCATATATATCTCAACCTTCTATTTAGTTATTAATCTACCAGATCCGGATTAAAACTTTCCTTCCATGGAAGACCACACTTGTTTAACTGCTCCATAAACGGATCAGGATCAAACTCTTCGATATTATACACACCAGGCTTATTCCATTTACCTGTCATAATCATCATTGCACCAATCATAGCAGGCACACCTGTTGTGTAAGATATAGCCTGTGACCCCACCTCTGCATAACATTCTTCATGAACACATACGTTGTATAAGTAGTATGTCTTTTCTTTGCCATCTTTTTTTCCCTTAAATATACATCCGATATTTGTCTTACCTTTTGTTCTTGGGCCGAGGGATGCAGGGTCCGGCAAGACAGCCTTTAAGAATTGAAGCGGAACTATCTGTTTTCCTTCGAACTCAATCGGCTCAATCGATGTCATTCCCACATTCTCAAGACATTTAAGATGTGTTAAATAGCTCTGTCCAAATGTCATAAAGAATCTGATTCTCTTGATACCCTTAATGTTAAGAGCAAGCGATTCTAATTCTTCGTGGTGTAAAAGATACATATCCTTTTCACCTACTTCAGGGAAATTGTACACTCTTTTAATCTCCATCGGCTCTGTCTCTACCCAGTGTCCGTCTTCCCAGTAGCTGCCCTTTGCTGATACTTCCCTGATATTAATTTCAGGATTAAAGTTAGTAGCAAATGGATATCCGTGATCACCTGCATTACAATCAAGAATATCTATTTCATTAATCTCATCAAAGTGATGTTTCATAGCATAAGCTGAGAATACACCTGTTACACCAGGATCAAAACCGCTTCCAAGTAAAGCCGTTATTCCTGCCTTCTCGAACTTTTCTCTGTATGCCCACTGCCATTTGTATTCAAACTTGGCTGTATCAAGGGGTTCGTAATTGGCTGTATCCATATAATTTGTCTTTGTTTCAAGGCATGCATCCATAATTGTCAAATCCTGATATGGCAGTGCAACATTGATTACGATATCCGGCTTAAAACCATTAATCAGTTCGACAAGCTCACTGACACTGTCAGCATCTACCTTTGCCGTATGAATGATTGTCTTTGTCTGATTCTGTAATTTTTCCTTGAGAGCATCACATTTTGAAACTGTTCTGCTTGCTATCATTATCTCTTCAAAAACATCCGAATTCTGACAACATTTGTGAACTACTACAGAAGCCACTCCACCTGCTCCTATGATTAACGCTTTTCCCATTTTTTATTCTCCTTCCAGCATATCTATTACATAATTTGGTAGTGCAAATGCACCCTTATGAATCTCTGAATTATAATATCTCGTCTTTATTCCCTTTGAGACTGTGTAATCATAAATCATATCTTTTACAGGGTCAATCCCCTTTGACGCAAACCCAAAAAGCCAGTGCCCTGACGGATATGTAGGCATATGGAACTGATACACCTTACTCACCTCAAATACTGATTTTATCCTCTTATGCGCTCTCTTCATAGACAGCGCATCATTGTCATAAAAAGGACTCTCATGCTGATTGATGAGTATTCCATTTTCAGTAAGTGCCTTATGACAATTCCCATAGAACTCTTTTGTAAAAAGTCCTTCACCAGGTCCAAATGGATCTGTTGAATCGACTATAATCAAATCGTATTTATCATGCATTCGTCTTACGAACTTAAGTCCGTCCTCATAAAAAATACTAAGTCTCTCATCATCTAATGCACAGGCTGTAGATGGAATATATTCCCTGCATACATTAACGACTTCCTCATCAATCTCTACCATATCGATATTCTTTATATTGTCGTATTTTACAAGCTCCCTTATAGTTCCGCCATCACCGGCGCCTATTACAAGTACATTCTTAATATCCCTGTTGGTAGACATTGCCACATGTACTATCATCTCGTGATAAATAAATTCATCTTTTTCCGTGAGCATTACAAAACCGTCAAGAGTGAGAAGCTTTCCAAACTCAGCAGTTTCAAAAACATCAATGCTTTGATATCTGCTCTTCCTATGCACAAGCTGTTTATTAATTTTTATGGAAAGTTTTACATTGTCAGTATGCTGCTCGCTAAACCATAATTCCATAGCTACCTCTTTTCCACCACGTTAATATTCTCAATGGTCATATCCTCAGGTCCTGTGACAAGACATCCCTTTTTAAGTGCATATTCCACATATTCAATTATCTGTTTAGTAATAAGCTCACCCGGTGCAAGAATCGGTATTCCCGGAGGGTAACACATAAGAAACTCCCCACATATCTCTCCTTCACTTTCTGTAAGCTTCACTCTTCTTTTTTCTGTAAAAAATGCATTTTTAGGATTCATCTTAACAACAGGCTCTATATATTCCTGATTGAACATATGAGCACTGTCTTTTCCATTTATTCTCTTTATCTCAGTGAGTGCTGATAAGAGTCTTTCAATTTCAAGTTCTCTCTCTCCACCCGAAATAATCGCAAGAACATTTCCGATGTCACCAAATTCAATCTGAATATCATATTCATCTCTAAGAAGGTCATATACTTCTATTCCTGCAAGTCCGATATCCCTTGTGTGAATCGATAACTTTGTAGGATCAAAGGCATATACATCCTCACCATTTATAAGCTCATCACCAAAGGCATAATATCCACCAAGTTCATTAATCTCTTTCCTTGCATAAGCACAGAAATCACTTGTCTTTTTAAATATGTCTCTGCCATTTAAGAATAAATTTTTTCTCGAAATATCTAGTGATGACATAAGAAGATAAGAGCCACTTGTGGTCTGGGTAAGATTTAATACCTGCCTTACATAATCAGGATTAACAGTTTTCTTACACAGAAGAAGTGAGCTCTGCGTAAGCGAACCTCCTGTTTTGTGCATACTTACTGCTGCCATATCTGCACCGGCCGCCATAGCAGATACCGGCATATTCTCACCAAAATAAAAATGTGTTCCATGCGCCTCATCCACAAGCACCTTCATACCATGTGCATGTGCGTACTCAACTATACCTGCAAGGTCTGTACACACACCGTAATATGTAGGATTATTAACCATCACTGCTTTTGCATCCGGATTTTCATCTATTGCTTTTTTTACATCAGAAAGAGACATTCCAAGTGGAATGCCAAGTCTTGTATTAACACCGGGATTTACGTAGACAGGTACTGCACCATTAATAACAATTGCATTAATAGCACTTCTGTGTACATTCCTCGGCATTATTATTTTGTCATTTTCTTTGCATACAGACATAATCATTGTCTGTACAGCAGCGGTAGTGCCGTTCACTATAAAAAAACATTCATCGGCACCAAATGCCTGCGCCGCCAGGTCTGAAGCTTCCTTAATAACCGATACAGGATGACACAGATTATCAAGAGGCTTCATAGAGTTAACGTCTGCTCTTAACGTATCCTCTCCGAGAAAACGTTTAAGCTCTTTGTTTCCTCTGCCCGCCTTGTGACCAGGCACATCAAAATGAACTACTCTGTTATCCATATGTTCCCTTAAAGCATCATATAACGGAGTATCATTCTGTGTATATTTACTCATCCGTCTCTCTCCTACTAGTATATATTCGCTCCACTAAAAATCTCTATCATTTCTCTTCTAAGATTATCAGTAATCTCAAGTCTCTGCTTTGGAGACAATTCATATTCATCTCTGTTAAACAGATAGTTCTGTAACTCAATTTCCTTGATTAGCATCTTAGTATGAAAAATGTTTGACTGATATACGTTCACATCAATCGCATCGTATTTTGTCAAAGTCTTATCATCTATATAATCCTGTATAGACTTGATGTCATGGTCTATAAAAAACTTCTTACCCTCAACATCTCTTGTAAATCCTCTTACTCTGTAATCAATAGTAATAATATCTGAATCAAAGCTTCCAATCAGATAATCAAGGGCATTAAGTGGTGATACTTCACCACATGTAGATACATCTATATCTACTCTGAACGTGGAAATAGAATTGTCCGGATGGTATTCCGGAAAAGTATGTACTGTCACATGACTCTTATCAAGATGAGCATGCACAGTTTCATGTCCCCTTGTATACTTTCCCTGATTGCATGATTCATCAATTTTAGTCGAATCAAGAGAATCTTCTGCTATGAGAATATTTACTGATGCTCCCTGTGGCTCATAATCCTGTTTGGATATATTAAGAACCTGAGCACCAATCATATCAGTTACATCACACAATATTTTTGTAAGTCTGTCCGAGTTATATTGCTCGTCAATATACTTAATGTAATCCTTTTGCTCTCTCTCACTCTTAGCATAGCATACATCATAAATGTTAAAGCTAAGTGTTTTTGTGAGGTTGTTAAAGCCATACAATGTCAGCTTTTTTTCCAACCCTAACATCACGTCCTTTCTTTTATTTGTCTAATAACCGTAGTATTTTGAGTTTAATGTAATACTTATCTGTTGTCAACCTTTTCAGGGTACATATCGTGATTTATCATTCTGTTAAATGCAACCTCTTCCCATTTAGTACCCGGCTTTCCGTAATTACAATATGGATCAATGGAAATACCGCCTCTTGGAGTGAACTTTCCCCACACTTCTATATACTTAGGCTCCATAAGTTTTATCAAATCCTTCATAATGATATTCACACAATCTTCATGGAAATCACCGTGATTTCTAAAGCTGAAAAGATATAGTTTTAACGACTTACTCTCAACCATCCTTACGTCCGGAACATATGATATTGTAATCGTAGCAAAGTCCGGCTGACCTGTAATGGGACAAAGACTTGTGAATTCAGGGCAATTGAATTTCACAAAATAATCATTCTCCTGATGCTTGTTTATAAATGTCTCTAGCACCTCCGGTGCATAATCTGATTTATATGTTGTTCCCTGATTTCCAAGGAGTGTGATTCCTTCTGTTTCTTTTTCTGTTCTTCCTGACATACATACCTCCATTCCGCAGACGCTATGCTAACGGGTCGCTTACTCCATTTTGTTCAAATGCTTTTTTTCTGTCAATACACGTTCCACATACCCCACAAGGCTTATCGCCGCCCTCGTAGCAGCTCCAGGTAAGTTCGTATGGTACATTAAGTGACAAGCCGAGCTTTACGACTTCAGCTTTATTCATCTTTACGAAAGGTGCAATAACCTCTACCTGATTTCCACTTCCAATATAAATAGCCTCATTTATTGCATTGTTAAAGCTTTCACTACAATCAGGATAAGCATTTCCTGCTGCGTCATCACTGTGAGCACCATAATAAATCACACCGCAGTCTTTTGAAATAGCTATACTTGCAGCAGATGCTAAAAACAATCCATTTCTAAATGGAACATATGTGGATACAGGTTTCCCACCTGTCTTTGCAATCTGGGATGCATAGTCCTCCTTTGGTATCTCCTTATCTGAATGCATTAGCAGTGAGCAATCACTGTACTCAAATATTTTTGCCAAATCCAGATAAATATGCTCCACACCATAATGCTTTGCAATATTGTTTGAACATTCGATTTCTTTTGTATGCTTCTGTCCATATGACATAGATAACGCCACGACATTGTCTTTTCCATACTTGTCAACTGCCATAGCAAGACATGTAGTGCTGTCAACACCACCGCTAAATAATACAAGTGCTCTCATAATTACTCCATTCTATCTGATTCTATATAACAAACTTTTGTCTTCCATAAATTTTCCACGAAGTGTAGAAGAATAGGTCTTAGCATTCTGCTTCTTTATTCCTCTCGCACTCATACAACTGTGGCATCCCTCTATCAATACAGCTACATCCTCTGAACCTGTGACTTTAATCATAATATCAGCTATATCATTTCCAATTCTTTCCTGAAGCTGTAATCTCTTACCTACCATATCTGCAATTCTTGCGATTTTGCTAAGTCCGATTACCTTACCATTTGGAATGTAGGCTACTGTAACCTTCATATCGTACATAAGTGCCAGATGATGTTCGCAGTAGCTGAATATATCGATATCCTTAACTACAACCATATCCTTGCTGTCAGTTGTATATTCAAAGTCATCTTCAAATGTCTTTCCAAACATTGTCGCAATCTCATCGTTAGTATAATTCATCCCCTCAAAGACTTCCTCATACATTCTTGCCACTCTGTCTGGAGTTTCTTTTAATCCTTCTCTGTCCGGATCATCTCCAAGTGCCACCAAAATCCCTCTTATATGTTCTCTAATTGCATCAGTATCAATTCTCTTATTTGCCATATTTCCTCCAAAAAACTACACGCCGCGTTCATCCGGATCCCAGATTATTTTGTGCATTTGCAGTTGCATATTTACATCATTCAACTTGTTCTCTATCATAAAATCCACAATATCTTTTAATTCTATACTTCCAAATACAGGACTCAAATATATGTGGCATTTTCCGGTCAGTTCAAATTCTTCTATAACTTCTTTAGCTCTTTGTAAATCCGCTTTACTTCCAACGACAAATTTTACCGTGTCCCTCATATCAAGCAGTCTGAAGTTATCTGTGTTCATGTATTTCTCCATACCGCTTGCCATAAGCTTATAATCCATCGTAAATGATGGTCTGTTGTCAATATCACAAAACTCTTCAAGTGAAATACTTCCATTTGTCTCAATCTCTACTGACAAATCTTTTTCCATTGAAAGTCTTGATAACAGAGCTTTTATATTATTCTGCAAAAGTGGCTCTCCACCTGTCAGTGTAACATTCTTAACACCACTATTTTTTATTGAGTCCAATAGCTCTTCACCGCTCATATATTTGTACTCTGCATCTTTTTCATTTGCCCACATAGTATCGCAGTATTCACATCTTAGATTGCAGCCTTTAAACCTTACAAACATCGCCAGCTGTCCAGCCCTGGTTCCTTCTCCATTGATACTTACAAAAGTCTCAACTACTTTGTATTTATTCATACTAACCTCATTTCTGAGCGACTTGTCGCGAAGCGGCGAAGAGAAATTCGCGCAGGCGATTTCTCTTCTGCCATCAGCGCTATTTGCTTTCGCTCAGAAGCAAATAGCTGTATGCAAAATCGGCACATCAGTGCGATTTTTCATACTAATCTCCATTCCGCCGCCTTCGGCTGGCGGCACAAATAGTAATGAAAGTGTTCCAACTCTCTACTTTTTGATGTAAAATTGCTTGTAAGAAGCTATACTACAAAGCACGGTAGGAGGAGTTGTAATAACT